>JAUVYX010000228.1 GCA_030602865.1 Dehalococcoidia bacterium
AGTATTCCGTTGACTTTATTTTCTCAACTGCATCGGCTAGCATCTGACAATAGAATTCGAAGCCTATAGCAGCTATATGTCCACTTTGTTTGATGCCAAGCAGGTTTCCAGCGCCACGGATTTCAAGGTCTTTCATAGCAATGGCAAATCCTCCACCAAGTTCCGTAGCTTCGTAAATGGTTCTGAGCCTCTTATGTGCCTGTGGAGACAGTTCTTTGTCTCTGGAATAAAGGAAATAGGCGTACGCCTGGTTAGCACCTCGCCCAATTCGACCTCTAAGTTGATAGAGTTGTGAAAGTCCAAATCTATCAGCTTGGTCAACAATCATTGTATTGGTGTTTGGCATATCTAATCCCAATTGGATGATAGTGGTGGTAACCAGGACATCATTTTTGCCAGCAGTAAAGTCAGCAACAACCTTTTCCAGTTTTCCTTCAGGCATTTGACCGTGTGCTATGCTTATTATTGCTTCAGGGATAAGTTCCTTTAATTTGTTAGCCACGTTAACGATGTCGTGAACTCGGTTGTGGACATAAAAAACCTGCCCATTCCTTTCAATCTCGCGTAATATCGCCTGACGAACCAAAGTCTTATTATAGGTACCTATGTATGTTTTAATTGCCAACCGTTCTTCGGGTGCAGTTTCCATGATGCTTATGTCCTTGATACCAGTTAGAGACATATGGAGTGTGCGAGGAATAGGAGTGGCACTCAACGCTAGCACATCTACCTCTTTCCTCATTTGCTTTAGCCTCTCCTTTTGTAATACACCAAATCGCTGTTCTTCGTCGATTATCACAAGGCCCAGATCATTGAAGGAGATATTATTGTGTAACAGGCGGTGAGTACCAAGGCATATGTCTATGCTGCCCTTGGCTAAGCCTTCGATGATTTCTTTGCTTTTATCTGGGGAACAGAATCGGCTTAGCATTTCGATTTTTATGGGGAAAGCTTGTAGCCTCTGACTGAAGGTCTTAAAATGTTGTTGGGCAAGCACAGTTGTGGGAACCAGTATGGCTACCTGTTTGTTATTCATCACTGCTTTAAATGAGGCACGAAGAGCCACTTCTGTTTTGCCGTAACCGACATCTCCACAAATCAGACGGTCCATAGGCTTCGTTTTTTCCATATCCTCTTTGACGGCAGCTATTGCGTCAGCTTGATCAGGTGTTTCTAAATATGCGAATGACGCTTCCATCTCATACTGCCATAATACGTCTGGTGAATAAGCAAAGCCTTGAACTGCCTCTCTTGCAGCATAAAGGGTAAGTAATTCCTGTGCCCTATCGACTACAGACTCCTTGATCCTTTCTTTGGTCCTGTACCATTCCTGAGTTCCTAATCTATTCAAAATTGGATTTTGCCCACCTGCACCGATATATCGGTTTATTCTACCTATCTGGTATGTAGGCACGTAGAGCTTGCCGTCAGCAGCATATTCCAGAACCAGATATTCCTGCTCTTTTCCATCGGAAAGCATTTTGGTCAAACCACCGAATCGCGCGATACCATGATCAACATGAACTACATAATCACCCATATTTAGCTGAGGGATTAACCATCGCTGTCCAGAAACTGTTTTCTTGCGTAGTCGTCGTTGTTTTATAAAACCGAAAAGTTCAGCGTCAGTAAGTATAGTTAGATCTTTGTTTATAGACCATCCTTGTTCCAATGAACCTTGAAGCAGTGTAATGGAAGAGCGAGGTGGTATCTTTTCTAGCTGCGTAATTGGAGAGGTGTGAAGGTTTTCCTCTTGCAATAACTCAGACAGTCTTTTAGTTTGCTGACTGATTATTATAAGCCGTTGTCGTTGCTGGATTAATTGCCTGGCTGTATTGAGAAACAATGCCAAATTACCACCATAACTCGGGGAAGAAGTAAATTGCATGGTTAAATTATCGTTTTCCCCAGAGCGCCAGGATTGTAGGAAAAGTTTCTTAAAGCTGGTAAATTCTGCATTTATTGCGTCACAGTCGAAGTATGGAGAGGGAAAGTTTACAGGTAAACTGCGCTCTTTCACTTTTATATCTAGTGATGCCTTAGCCTCTTTGTTCAATCTATCTACGGCTGTTTGAATTTCACTGGGATTGTCGAGGATGATGATGGTCTCATCTGGCAGATAATGAAAAATATTTCCATGGTTAAACAGCGGGAAGTAGAATGCGGCATGAGGAAACCATTGCTTTTGTTTCAATTTGTCCAGGTCCTCTTCAATACGTTGTTTGAATTCAGGTAGACAACCATCCAATTCTAATGCAGTTGGAGTTATCTTATTTACTACCCGGGATAAAATAGCTTCTTTGGCTGGGCTTATTAGCAATGAAGAGAGTATATTTGTCGAACATTGGCTGTCAGGATTAAAAGCCCTCAAGCTTTCTATTTGATTTCCCATAAACTCAATACGTGCTGGGAATTCACTGCAAACAGGATAAATATCTATTATACCTCCCCGTCTACTTATTTCGCCTGGCCCCATAACAGAGTCCTCCATTTCATATCCCATGTCTTGCCATCTAATCAATAGATCAAATGGATTGATACTCAGACCTGGCTTGAGGACGTGACAGAAAGAGTCGAAATCTTCTTGGGCGACTGTCTTGCTTATGATGGCTAGTGTCGAACTGATTATCAGGGGAGGACGTTTATCGGACGTTACTATTGGAGATGAACATGATTCATGTTTCTGGTCTAGTTTGTTTTGGATTTGCTGCGTAATAGCTGGTGTTTTTAATGTCTGTGAAGAAATATTGTTACCATGAGAAGGGGCTTTTGTTTGATTGTACAGGGTCAAAGCAGACAATGCCCTTAGTCTTTCTTGAGTAGTGTTATTTGAAAAATAGGAATAGTACTCATATGGGG
>JAUVYX010000154.1 GCA_030602865.1 Dehalococcoidia bacterium
CGGCAGCAGTTGTTGCCTTGGACAATGCTGACATACGTGTTTCTTCTTCTTCCTGCAGCGCTTTAAGATTGGTGACTACGGCTTCGAGTTTATCCGCAGGGAACTTGCACGAGCCGTTCTCATCCATGTGGATTATTTCACCTGGAATAACGTCCATTCCTCCAACTGAAACAGGAGTATTTATCGCGTGTACTGCCATGGCGCCATGTCCTGCAGTAACACCGGTGAGCATGTACTGGAAGTTCATCGGGCGTATCTCATCTATGTCTCGTGAAGGTCCATCCGATATCACTCCAACGCATCCTAAGGATTTCAATGCAGTGGTCATATTGCCTCCAGACAGGCCAACTTTTCCTGCTATCTCTGGTGGGAATATCTGCTTGATTATGAGGATGGTTGGTTTCTTCGACTGTTCCATTGCATCTAGGACATCCATGAATGAAAGGCGAGAGAAATTCGGGTCAGGCAGCCCAAAAACGCAGGTGACTGCATAGCCTGCAAGCCGTCCCATTTCAGGGTACATGCAGCGAATAGTCTGGTCAGTGTACCAGTTTTGCGTCCAGGGATTGTAGATCCCCAGGCAGAGGGGATGTGTGGGATAGGTTGCTACGACATTTGTTACCGATGGGGTATCATGATTCTTGAGTTTTGCAATTAGTTCCTGTTCCTTAGTCATTTGTTTCCTCCTTTTTATTTGTTTATTTTTGCATTTCCTGTCTATTAACCCATGCGTGTGGTGGACTCCCTTTGAGTACCCTCACAACTTCATTGGCACATATCCTGGAGGGCTTAAGCACTGAAGTTTCGGAGTACGCTCCTATATGAGGAACCACGAAAATGTTATCCAGGGTCAGTAGCGGTTCACCTGCTTTAGGGGGTTCTTCTTCCAGCACATCAAAGGCTGCACCTGCAATCTGTTTGGCCTTCAGGGCATCATATAAGGCCCTCTGATCTATTAAAGGCCCTCGAGCTGCATTCACCAGGAAGGCTGTTTTCTTCATCTTTCCGATTGCCTCTTTGCCAAAGATATGGAATGTTGATTTTAACAGAGGAGCGTGGATTGAGATAACATCGGATGTCTTTAACAGTGTGTCGAAATCTACCAATTCTATGCCCAGTTTGCTGGCATCCTCGGCGGAAACGTAGGGGTCGGTTGCTATGATTTTAAAACCAAAGGGCTGAGCCTTTTGAGCAACGGCACGAGCTATTGCTCCAAGGGCAAACAAACCAAGGGTTTGACCCCGCAGGGCAAAAATGGGTTTGGCCGCGTTGAGATTCTCCCGCCATCCTCCCTCCTTCACCTTCTGATGAAACCAGGCAGCTTTCCGTTCAATGCCTAATATCAACATCATGGTAATGTCAGATACCTCGTCCACGCACCATTCGGCCGCAGGAGAGTTGCTTACATAGATGCCTCTTTTCCCTGCAGCGGCGATATCGATGTGGTCAAACCCTACCGAACCCTGGGCTACGATCTTACACTTCCTGGCTGCTTCCAGTATTTTCTCGGTTATTGGTACCAGCCCTCGCACAATAAGAGCATCCGCATCACGGACATCACTGATAATGCTGTTTTCGTCAGTGGTGGTGTTTACTATCACCTCAGCGTTGATTTCATTGAGAATTTCTCTCTCTGCCTTTGCTTCTGGTGTAATATTGCCTAACCGTAATACCCTGTAGTCTGCCATCCATCCCCTCCTTTTTTTACATGCCAAATGCTCGTTAAGACATTCCTTAATTATTGTATCATTACTATTTGCTGAGCTCTTTACGGTTGACCCAGTTCCTGGCCTGTCCCCCTTTAAGTACCGTGACCACTTCTCGAGCAGACCAGCTTCTTGCCCTTTCGTATGAACCTTCTGCATAGCCGGCGCTATGTGGCAAAATGATTACGTTGTCCAGGGTTAAAATCGGGTCGTTGGGATCCGGTGGCTCTTCTTCCAGAACGTCCAGGCCTGCCGCTAGAATCTTGCCGGATTTTAATGCATTGTAGAGAGCTTTCTGGTCTATTAGTCCACCACGGGCTGCATTAATCAGGTAGGCCGTTTTCTTCATTTTACCAAATGCCTTTTCATCGAACATGTGATAAGTTGATTTCATCAGAGGGGCATGAATTGAAATGACGTCTGATGTTCTTAGTAGTGTGTCGAAATCTACCAGCTCTACACCTAGTTTGCTGGCATCCTCGGCGGAAACATAGGGGTCAGACGCAATTATTTTAAAACCGAAAGGGCGGGCCCTCTCAGCTACTGCACGGGGGATGGCTCCAAATGCAACCAGTCCAAGTGTCTGCCCTTTTAAGTCGAACATGGGTTTCATTTGGGCTCTTCCTTCCATCCACTTGCCATTTACGACTTTCTCGTGGAGAAAAACAACCCTTCGTTCAACTCCGAGAATCAGCGCCAGCGTTTGGTCTGCGACTTCCTCCATGCAGAAATCAGCAGCAGCTACATTGGTCACCACTACGCCTCTCCTGCTGGCTGCATTTACGTCGATATTGTCATAGCCGACGGCAGCTTTCGCTACGATTTTGCATTTGCCGGCTGCTGCCAGTACTGCTTCAGTGACGTTGAATCTCCCTGGTATAATGGCATCTGCTTCGCTGATAAGTTGTTTATAGCTATTCTCGTCCTCTCCGGCATCTACAACAAGCTCAGCATCTGCCTCTTTCACAATCTCTCTCTCTATTGTATCTGACCATATACTACCTATCAGAAGTACCTTGTGTTTTGCCATCTGTTTCCTCCCCGTTTATTATTCTTGTTAGCTTTGACAACTAGCGCTCTAGCCATCTTGTCATAATTATGTCTCCTGGCTTATTTTACAGGTAAGACAGGGATATTTCTTTCCTTTAGATACTGCTTTGCCTGAGGTATGGAGATTTCTCCGAAATGGAAAATAGAAGCAGCCAGGACTGCTGATGCCTTACCGATGGTTATCGCTTCATAAAGATGTTCCAGTTTGCCGGCTCCCCCTGAAGCGGTGACTGGAATCCCAACTGCTTCGGCTACGGCGCTGGTCATCTCCAGGTCATAGCCCTCCTTTGTTCCATCAGCGTCTTTGCTGGTAAGTAAAATCTCTCCAGCCCCGAGTTCTTCAACCTGCCTGGCCCAGTCAACGATGTTCATTCCTGTAGCTTCATTGCCTCCCTTCACCACTACCTCTAGCCTGGGGAGGCAGCTTTCCGGTTGGTTCTTCCGTCCATCGATGGCGACAACCAATTTGTTTTTCCCAAGCTCCTTTGCAGCTTGGCTTATGAGTTTTGGGTTCTTAACCGCAGCGGTATTTATTGATACTTTGTCCACACCGATATTAAGTAGTGCCTTCATATCGTCGATATTTCTGATGCCTCCGCCAACAGTGAAAGGCACGGTGACCTTATCCGCGACCCTTTTCACCCATTCAAGTCTTGTTCCCCTGTTCTCTGTAGTAGCAGCAATGTCGAGGAAAACCAATTCATCAGCGCCATCCATACAATATGCCGTCGCTGCCTCCACAGGGTCTCGTGCATCCCGGAGGTTTACAAAACGCACTCCTTTTACAACTCTGCCGTCCTTTATGTCAAGGCAGGGAATTATCTTTATCTGTTTCACTTATTATTGCCGCTCCTTCATTTCTTCTAATTCCATATTTACTGCTGTTATGGTTCCTC
>JAUVYX010000082.1 GCA_030602865.1 Dehalococcoidia bacterium
GCGTTCCCTCTGACTCATGGCTAATGCTCCTCCTTCCATTTAGGCACCTCCTTTGGAGTTGCCTATTCTTTATCATTCTTCTCGGAAAGAGGACATTTCTATCGAGTCATCTAGAGGACATTATCATGGAGTTTCAACATACTTTGTCCAGTTGTAATGATGTTCTGGTCTGCATTTTTTGTTAGAAGAAAGCAAAAAAAGGTGTTGGGAAGAGAGATAAATGGTTTATCCAGACGACAGGTAATCATGCCAGTGCCATGAGAGGCATTCACTGCTGAATGGTAGGGCCTTTGCTGCCTTATTCAAATTCCGGATGACAGGTAATATATTACTGAATTTTGAAAGTTTGCTATTCTTGCGAGCGTTTTATCTGAAGGGAGAATTGGAGGGAGGTTACCTTGACAATGCTATTCTGGATACTCTATTCTGAACGGTGATGGCAGCCGTGGCTCTTACAGTGCTGGCAGCTACATGATTCTTGAAAATAAAAGGAGGATTTGATGAAGCTTGAAAATAAGATTGCTCTGGTGACCGGTGGTGGTACAGGGATTGGAAAGGCCATTGCTCTTGAGTTTGCTCGAGAGGGCGCTGATGTTGCTGTCAGCAGCCGTAACATTGATAATTTAAATGAGGCCTGCAAGGAGATTGAGGGTATAGGCAGGCGTTCGCTGGCGGTGGCTGCTGATGTTTGTGTCAAAGAGCAGGTGACCAATATGGTTCAAAAGGTTATTGATACGTTCGGACGGATAGATATACTGGTCAACAATTCAGGTGTAAGCCGAAATATGCCAATACTTGAATTTGAGGAAAAGGAATGGGATTTGGTCATTAATACAAACCTCAAGGGAGTATTTTTATGTACGCAGGCGGTGGCGAAGCACATGGTTGAAAAGAAGTATGGGAAGATCATCAATATCTCGTCGACGTCATCACTGGGAGCGATCGTGAACGGGCAGTCCGCATATTGCAGCTCTAAGTTTGCTGTTAATGGATTCACGAAGGCCTGTGCGAGGGAATTTGGACCTTATGGAATCAATGTCAATGCGATTGCACCGGGGAGAATACTAACGGCGATGGTGCGCGAAGGGAAGAACCCTGAACAACTGGAGCAGTTTATAAAAGTCAGCAGCGAGGCTGCTGTTACCGGACGCATGGGAGAAGTGAAGGACATAGCACACCTGGCTCTGTTCCTGGCATCTGATGACTCGTCGTTTATCAGTGCAGAGATTATTGCCTCCAATGGTGGCAGAACAAACCTGATGGGCAGATAATGCGTTGCTGGCTGCACTGATTAGTCAATTCACCAATATAACTGAAGTCTCTTTATTTCTGTATTGGGTTATAGTTATTTCATAATGAGAATATGGTCATTCTGGGAGCAACGAAAAGTTGAATCGGAATTCTGGCAGAATGCCCCCAGAGTGACCTTGGTCATAAATAGGGGGTGGTGCTACTTCAATTAAGGGAAGATATCTGGAATAAAATTGTCACTTAACTTCTTAGTGATATTTTCGTTATAGATAGTAGTTAGAAATATAGTAAAGGAGCCAGGTAATGAAAAAATTATGGTTTGTTATTGCAATACTCATTGTGGTGCTGGCAGTGGTTGGTCTTTCAGGGTGTGGAGCATCTGGGGCGGTTACCGGAGGAGGAGCAGACAGCCTGCAGTTGAATTTAAATAGCCAGCAGCAGGGAATATGGGTGAGCGGACAAGGGAAGGTTTCGGCCGCGCCCGATATTGCCAATCTGCAATTGGGTATCGAAGCTCAAGATTCAAGTGTTGCTGCGGCACAATCCCAGGCAGCTGAAGCCATGGATAAGGTAATGACAGCACTCGCAGATAATGACGTGGCTAAAAAGGATATTCAAACGCAATACTTCAATATTTCCAGGGTTACGAAATGGGATGATAATACTCAACAGGAAGTCGTGCTTGGCTACAGGGTTACCAATACTGTTACTGCCAGGATAAGGGATATCGAAAAGGCGGGTATAATTATTGATGCAGTAGCTCTGGCAGGAGGAGACCTTACCCGTATTAACAGTATTTACTTTTCAATAGATGATGCCACCACATATCAAAAAGAAGCCAGAGACGAAGCGATGGATGACGCTAAAACTAAGGCTGAGCAGTTAGCCTCTCTAGCAGGAGTAAAGCTGGGCAAGCCGACATATATCTCAGAGAGTTTTTACCTTCCGTCGGGCTACAGATATGATGCACTGATGATGGAGACAGCAAAATCATCGGCTCCATCGACTGTCATCAGCCCCGGAGAAATGGAGATTACTCTCAGCGTTCAAGTAACCTACGCCATTCTTAATTAACAGCTGCTTTTCTGGAATAATAGCTGGCATACAGACCGCTAGCCAGTAAATGGCTTGGCTCTATATCTCTTGCTGCAGTAGCCCTGTTAAAGGGCTACTGCCCCTTTTTTTGTTTTTATTCTCCATGTTACTCCTGTTGTCAGTTGATAAAATGTCTTGTTGATAAGATAGGATGGGTGTATACTTGCCCCATTAAAGAGGCTCAATCGTAATAGACTTAGATGGATTCATTTCCTGCTTTCGCCAAAGAAGGTGGTTCAATAAGCGATAAATAATCAGTATAATCTGGGAGTTTATGGGATACTATATTGAAGAGGTACCTGTTGATAATCTCAGGGTCTCGCTCGGGAATAAAGATTAAACAGCAAAAAAGGGTATACACAAGAACAAATCATCAAGATGTTGAAATAAAAGCTATGCATAAGGAGGTTAACTGTGTCTAGAAAAATATTAAAACTGGTTCCATATATTTGTCTCATAGTCGTTTTGAGTCTAATGGTAGTATTAGTAGGCGGCTGTGCATCAACGGATGAGAAGGAGTTCAAGGTTGGCATAAGTCAGATTGTTACTCATCCTGCGCTTGATGCAACAAGGCAGGGCATCATAGACGGTTTGGCAGAAGAAGGATATATAGAGGGTGAAAATATCGAGTATGACTATCAGAATAGCGAAGGTGATATGTCACTCGTTGCCTCAATCGCTCAGAAATTTGTTTCTGAAAAAATAGACCTGATTGTAAGTATTGCTACTCCAAATAGTCAGGCGGCAATAAGTGCTGCTGAAGGAACGGATATACCGGTTGTTTTCTCAGCGGTCACTGATCCGGTAGGAGCCGGACTGATTAGTGATTGGGCGTCTCACCCTGACGAGAATGTTACCGGGGTTAGCGATATGATAGTTGTCGAGGACGATGTCGAATTAATAATCGAAATTATACCATCGGTTAAGAAAATAGGTACTTTATTCAATGCAGGCGAGTCCAATTCGGTCTTTTTAGCAGAGAAACTGAAAGAGGCCTGTGAAGCCAGAGGAATTGAAGTAGTTGAAAAAACAGTAGCTACCAGCGCTGATGTATTAGCTGCTGCTCAAGCTCTGGTCGGCCAGGTGGATGCAATCTGGGTTGGTACCGATAACACGGTAGTCAGCGGTCTTGAAGCCTTAATTGGTGTGTGTGAAGATAACGACATACCTTTCTTCCCTGCCGATGATCCATCGATTGAAAGGGGTGGTATTGCTGCCTATGGTTTCGATTATTACGATATAGGTGTTCAGACTGGACGAATGATCGCCAGGGTACTGGATGCAGGTTCGGCAAATAGCATAGAGGTAGAAAAAGGTGAGATAATCAGTCTCTCTATCAACACAGAAGCTGCTGAAAGCATGGGGGTTACTATTCCCCAAGACATTATTGATAGGGCTGCTGTTAATTACGGAGAATAATCAGCACGAAGTGAAGTAATAGTTAAATAAAATTCACATTTTCAGTGTGGAGGTAGGCAGATGTGGGAATAATAGGTAATTTGCTGCCTGTTTCTCTCTACGAGGGACTGGTATATGGTTTCATAGCTATAGGTGTGTATATTACCTTCCGTGTGCTTGCCTTCCCTGATCTTACCGTAGATGGCAGCTTTCCACTTGGCGGAGCGGTTGCCGCTGTTCTTATAATAAACGGGGTTAATCCCTGGCTGGCTACTCTGGCTGCTTTAGGTGCCGGTCTCATTGCTGGGTTAGGAACCTCGTTATTAAACACGAAGCTTAGAATAAATGCATTACTTGCAGGTATTCTGATGATGGTAGGCCTTTACTCCATAAACCTTATGATTATGGGTAGAGCGAATATTCCCTTACTTCGTGAAGTGACTATATTTGACCAATTTGCTCAATTTTTAAATACGGATAAAAGTATCAGCCTTACTATAATATTTGTATCGATACTGGCGGCTATAATTCTTATCATATTGAACTGGTTCCTACGTACTGAAATTGGTCTGGCGCTCAGGGCTTCTGGTCAAAACCAGCAGATGGTACGCGGGCTGGGTGGCGATACTGATATGACTACAATTCTCGGTTTATCTATATCCAATGGTTTTGTAGCACTTTCGGGAGCTATCATAGCTCAAAACCAGGGATTTACGGATGTTGGAATGGGAATCGGCATGATAGTACTCGGTTTAGCTTCGGTAATAATTGGCGAAGGTATTTTCCGTCCCAAGAAAATAACGTCTATACTCCTGGCGGTAATGGGCGGCACCTTCATATATCGGTTATTTATAGGGGTTGCTCTTAGACTGGGGTTGCCTCCGACTAATTTGAAGTTAATCACAGCATTGCTGGTAATAATTGCCCTGGCCATACCCTATGTGAAGAAAAGAATAAGACATGAATGGATACCTCCTGCAACCAGGATGTAGAGGAGCATATTTGCGTGAGCGAAAATCACAGTTTGTTACAACTTAGGGGGGTTAGCAAGGTATTTGGGAGAGGCACGGCTGATGAAGTTGCTGCGCTGAACAAAATAGATATAGAAGTTAATGCTAAAGACTTTATTACTGTCATCGGTAGTAATGGTGCAGGTAAAACAACCATGCTTAATGTTATTGCCGGTGTATATCCGCCTGAAAGGGGTGGGGAAATCATTATCAATAACCGGAATGTTACCAGTCTCAGCGAATGTAAACGGGCTTATTACGTTGGGCGGGTGTACCAGGACCCACAAATTGGCACCGCAGCCAATATGACAATCGAGGAAAATATGTCCCTGGCAATGTTACGCGGGCAATCAAGAGGTTTAAGTATTGCTACCAATAGAAAGAACCACGAGCGGTTTCGCCAGGCGCTGGAACCACTGGGGCTCGGACTGGAGAACAGACTGGATGTACCTGTTGGCGTCTTATCCGGTGGACAGAGGCAGGCACTGTCTATCGTCATGGCAACACTAAGTAATCCTGCTCTGCTGTTACTTGATGAGCATATCTCTACACTAGAC
>JAUVYX010000054.1 GCA_030602865.1 Dehalococcoidia bacterium
CAAAGTCTTCTTTGAAATCTGTGACCCCTCGCAAAATCATGTTACTGGAAGAGGATATGGTGGCGATGGTGACCCCGATAATGGTGCTGATGGTAAGAATGGCGCAGGCAGCGAGAAGCGATATTGGTATGCCTACGACGTTGCGCAAGGGGAAACGTATTCTCCTGTGCTGCCCTATTATGAATCAGGCAGCTTTGTTTCCTCTGCTTATGACATTGGATATGCGGCGAATTTCACTGCGATTCAATGGAGCGCAGCGCTGTTTTCCGGAACAGGGATAAAGTTTCAAATAGCCGCCAATAGTAATAATGCTACCTGGAATTTCCTGGGACCAGATGGAACTGACGGCTCATACTACCAGAGTAGCAACACTGATATCTGGAGCGGGCATGATGATAATCGCTATATCAAGTATAAAGCGTTTTTAAACACCACCCAGCAGGGCAAAACTCCTCTGTTGAACAAGGTTAGTATCGGCTATGATGCGGCTCCTGAAGTAATATCTTTTAGTGTAATAGACCATGGTATTACCGGAATTAACTTTGGAGATCTTGTTAAAGGCAGCACGAATAATCCTGAAATAGCACAGAACTCCAGCCGGGGAGCGGTTACGCTGGTGGTTGCTGCCGAGACCAATGTGGATTGTAATATTCAAATTAAGGGCAGCGGTGATTTCAGTGATGGAACGGGCAATGTCATTCCGCTGGGTAATGCCGGCTGGAGCGATATCAATCAACCCGGCTCTGCCAGTAACATGACCGCTGACTATGTGACTGTGGCAACTTCTATTGCGGAGCAGGTGAAATCCGTGGATATCTGGCATTGGGTCAGTATTCCTGCCGGACAGGAACCGGCGATGTATCAAACCTATTTTTATTACCATGCGGTAAAGCAATGAACGCCACTGAAGCTGTTTTATGGTTTTTAACCACTGTGATGAAGCGGGAATTCCATGGAACAACCAACCTGGGTGGAATAAAGCCTTTAAGTCTTTTAGCTATAGTACCGGCATTATTTTTGTCGCTATGGCAGCCGGGGCCGGTTATGTCTCAGCAGGAAGCGGTATATAACCTGGCGAGTATTCAGCCGGATAAACACATAGAAATTGAATCTGGCGGTCAGGGCAGTGGTTTAATTTATTTTTATAATGTAGATGGCAACCGTGCCACGCATATTAAACTTGAAGTAAGCAGGTCTCCGGAAAACTGGGAGGTGCAAATTCAGCCTTCACCACAGGAGATTGTAATTGATACCGCTAATGGCAGTATCTCACTCATCGAAAATCTCTGTGTCGAGCCGTCGACTTTACAGTCCGAAAAAATAATAGGTCTTAGCGATGGATCGGAATGCGTTGCTGTCACCGGCCGTGGTTATGCCGTTGCAAAAGTGGCATACGTTACGATATGGGTGCCTGAGTCGGTAAAAGCAGGTGACACGGGCGAAGTGGTGGTCACTGCAGAGGCAATGTGGTTGGGACAATCGGGGGCGGCAAGCATCAGGCAAACGAGGGAATTCGTTTTTTCGGTAGAGCTTCTTCTTGCAGATTCATGTGAGCCTGGAGAAAAAAACAGGGTAGACAGCGTGGCTGTCAGTCCGACAGAGAAAAAGGCTCTTATCCTGACATTAGCCTTCTCTTTTATCTTGATAATTTCGTTGCTTGGTATTGCAAAATCAACTAATAATGATTAAAATAAAGCCTGATTGATTATGTGTATCTCATGGTTGTAAACTATTTACGAAATACGTGTAAATTTCTAATAAAAGGGGAGGTTTATAAAATGTATAAGAGAAGACTGACGGTGCTACTGAGTATATTAATGGTAACTATTATGACCCTGGCTGTTATGGTAACGCCGGCTGTAGCCTATTCTAACTATCCTTTGCAACCGGATGATGCTGAGATTGACAGCGCCCTGGACTACCTGCGGGGAATACAGGCAGCAGATGGAAGCATCGGCAGCTACAGTGATTCCGCCTGGGCGGTTATGGCAATAGCCGCCGCGGGCGAGCATCCTGAGAGATGGCAGGTGGAAGGGGTTTCTGTGGTTGATTACCTGAGGAATAATGCTTCTTTGCTATCGGGTGAGTTTAATCTTGGCACCGCTTATGGCAGGGTGGTACTGGCAATCATTGCGGCAGGGGAGAATCCTTCGGCTTTCGGGTCAGGAGATCCGACCTATGCGCCGGGAGGAGATTACCTTTCCAAGTTAAAAGAACTGCATAATGGCACCCAGTTCACTGACGGATTTGGCTCTGAAGACCTGCTTAATGATGATTTCTGGGGCTTAATAGCTATTATAGCTGCCAGGGAGCCAAGGAGTTCATCGTTGGTTAGCACTACCATAACCTTTATAAAAGATAATCAGGCGGAAGATGGGGGATGGTGCTGGGGTACTGCCAGTAATCCATGGTATAGCGGAAGTGATGTCGATGACACTGCAGCAGCTATCATGGCGCTCGTGGCTGCCGGAGAAAATCCTGGCTCTGCAATTGTGAATGACGGCTTAGCTTACATGCACGAGCAGCAGGATATTTCTGGTGGATTTTTATCCTGGGGGGCTGCTAACCTGGGGTCGACAAATATGGCTGTTCCTGCCATAAAAAGCGCTATGCGAAACCCGCTGAGTTCATACTGGACACCTGGTACGGTAAACCCGGTTGACTATATCCTGGGATTCCAGGAAACAGAGGGCTCTTTCTTTGATCCTGGTGCCTGGACCCCGGCAAGAGAGAAGA
Organism: Dehalococcoidia bacterium; assembly: GCA_030602865.1. The sequence continues at coordinate 2,737 of JAUVYX010000054.1, forward strand.
ATACAGCAAACTCGATAGTATCACTGGTGGGGAAATCCTATCCGGTAAGGTATTATCACATAGAAGCCGTTGGTGGCAGTGCTTATTCTATTGGTAAAATGTCCGTTGTATGGCCCGGGGTTGCAATATTGATGGCTCTTATCACTATTCTGTTCATAGCCTTAAGGCATTATGCCTTTCAGAGATAAGAGAGAAGTTGTTCTCCACGGTATGGAGATTTATCAGGTGAATAGTAAGGGATATGAGTAACTTGAGGATAAGATTATTTGCCATCTCTATTATCATGGTTGTTGTCCTGGTCCTGCAATTTGCAGGACCAGTATCTTTTACCCTTGCCTATAGCTATCCGTTGCAGCCTGATGACCCGGAGATAGAGGATGCACTGGATTTTCTTAGAGATTCTCAACAAAGCGATGGCAGTATCGATGGTTTTGCCGTTTCCTCCTGGGTGGTTATGGCTATAGCTGCTGCTGGAGAAGACCCCAATAACTGGAGAACAGCAGCAGGAAATCCGTCAATCATTGATTACCTCCGGGATAACGCTGATAATGGTAATGCCACTGACTGGGAGCGATGTATTTTGGGGATAACCGCTGCCGGAGAAGACCCCTATGATTTTGGCGGCATTAATTATGTAGCAGAGCTTAAGGAATTCTATGACGGCAATCAGATTGGCTACGAGGATACCCTGAACGACGATTTCTGGGGGATTCTGGCACTTATTTCTGCTGGAGAGGACCCTGACAGCAGCATAATTCAAGATTCAGCCAGCTATATTAAAAACAATCAGAATGAGCATGGCGACTGGAGTTGGAGTGTTGGAGGTGAAGGGGAGGCAGATAACACCGCAGCAGCCATAATGGCCTTGATTGCAGCAGGAGAGAGCCCCGAGTCTGAAGCAATCGTTGACGGACTGGCTTTTCTTTCGGAGATGCAGAACAGTGATGGTGGCTTTCCGCGGACAGATTCAGATGAATCTAATTCCTCCTCAGATTCGTGGAGTATCGGGGCACTGCTGGCGACTGCCGAGGACCCGACTGCTTCATCATGGACACCGGCAGGTAGTAATCCCGTTGGCCACCTGCTGAGCCTGCAGGACCCGGACGGTAGTTTCCGGTGGAAAGAAAGGGACAGCTCAATGAGCAAGTGCTGGATGACCGCCTATGCGATACCTGCTTTGCTTGGAAAAACATATCCGGTAGCGATTTATGAGACTTCACCCGACGAAATAGTCATAGCCTGTAGTCCCTCCGGATTCAACTTTGATGCCATAGAGGGAGCAGATGATCCGGCAAATCGAACCCTGGAAATCTGGAATTCGGGTACCGGAACACTCAACTGGTCAATCAGCGATGATGCTGATTGGCTTTCTGTTAGCCCATCAAGTGGGAGCTCTGCGGGAGAAAGAGATGAAGTATCCATCTCGATTGATATTTCTGGCTTAGATGTTGATGACTACGATGGGACCATAACGATAACCGCTGCCGGGGCAGAGAACAGCCCCAGGTATATTACGATAAACCTGGAGATTGAAGAACTTTCGGAGGAGCCGGTTATTGGCTTTAGCGATTCCGTGTTCAGCTTCGCTGCGATTAAGGGTGGGGATGCACCGCAGCAGCAGATATTAAAAATATGGAATAAAGGAGCAGACACCCTTGAGTGGTCTGTCAGCAGCAGTGCTGACTGGCTTACCTTGAAGCCTAAAAGTGGTAGATCCGGAGGGGAGAAGGACAAGGTTACCATCTCCGTAAATCCCGGTGGCATGGAGACTGGCGATTATGATGCCGAGATAGTTATTAAAGGTGACAGCTCAGAGAACAGTCCACAGCGGACAACAGTTAGTTTGCATATTGTCACCGAATTGAATTACTGCAAGCTGTTTACTACTGTAAGCCCGCTGGATGGTGGCAGCATAGGAGTTGATATTTCACAGCCTGTCGAAGGTTACCTGCAGGGCACTGAGCTTAGCCTGGTAGCCGTCCCCACAGGTGACCATGTTTTCAGTTGCTGGACCGGAGATATTGATAACACTACCAATCCTATTGACATAACGCTTTCCTCGGACAACAGCATTGTTGCCAATTTCGTTTTATTTAATAACACTCAACTGCCAGGTACTGAATTGCTGATGGCAAGTCCGGGTATAAACTCAATTTCTACAGAAGCTTATCCTGTTTCGGCATTGACCGGTACACCGGCGGGGCTGGATGTTTCGTCTGCCTGCGTCGTAGAGTCGACAGGGAATGGCAGCTTTCGACTACGGTTTAATGGTATTTCCAGTGGCCCGGGAATGAGAACATATGAAGTTATTGGCGAACAGTGGGTGGAAGCAGGGGATGTGGTTTATACCGGCAGTGATGTTGAACTCACCCTGGATGCTGGCAGGTCTGTAATTGCTTTTACATACCCTTCTACAACTGCCACTCAAGGATTTGCTGCCAACATTGACAGGGCTACTAAACTGGCAATAATAATCATTGTTGTGCTGGTTCTGCTTATAGTATTTGTTATTTATAAAAGCAGGGGTGAGACATATTAAATAATGAAATACATAAGAGGGGTGTATTTCCTGCAAGGTATCAAGTATTGATGCGATATAAGAGATTATTAAAAGCGGCAGTAATATCCCTCGTAACTGTTTCTATACTTGTTTTCGGGCTTAGCGGCTGTGCCGGGGCGCAGTTTTCTGCGACAGCTTCCGAAACCTCTCCTGACACTGGTGAAGCCAGGATAATAGTAACCCGTAATTTTGGCTGTGATTTAATGATTGATGAGCTAATAAAACTCGGTAATGATACTTCCGCCATGGATGCCCTCGGACAGGTAGCAGAGATAGAGACATCTTATGGAGGAGGCTTTGTGGATGCTATTAATGGCGTCTCTTCTCAGTATGGCGGGAGTAATTCTGCAAGAACAGATTGGTTTATCTACCTCAATGGTATTCAGTCTGATGTTGGAGCTCTTGACTATACGCTTTATCCCGGAGATGTAGAACACTGGGATTTTCGCGATTGGAGATTCCACCATTTTGTCCCTGCCATCATTGGCGATTTTCCTGAACCATTTTTACATGGCTATGAAGGTGATATCAGGCCAGTGCTGGTGGTCTACCAGGATAATTTTAATAAAGAGGCTGAAATACTGGCAAAACACTTGCTGCAGCTTGGTGTAAAGGATGTAGCCATTACAGAATTTGCCCATTTAGATGATGGGGATAAAGAATCCTGTAACATCATTTTACTGGGGGATATGAATTATGAGCCTGTAGCTGAGCTGAATGATGTCTGGAAGAGGCTGGGTTTTTATGCCTGCTTTGAAGCGGGCAAACTGCAGGTCTTCAATTGCCAGGGTGAACTGGCCGCTGAATACGCAGCCGGCTGTGGGTTAATCCAGTCAACCCAGAACCCGTGGAATCCCGATGGCATTGGAGCCTGTGAGAACGTTGTCTGGATGCTATCCGGTATAGACGCTCAAGGCGTAAAGAGTGCGGTTGAAGCCCTGGTTAACCATTACGACGAGATTAAATATGCCTGTGCTGCTGTGATAGCGGAAGGAGAAATACACAAAATACCTTCTGTCGGAGCATCAAATTGAGCATAGTTATTGGTGTATTCCAGTTTATCTTTCGTAGAAAGACGGGAAATTACAGATTACTCAGGTTTTTGGAGAGGAATATAGCAGGCGAATCAGGATGCTGAACTTAAAATATCAGGATAAGGACACTGCTATTCATAAACTTAACGCTCTATGTAAATTGTTATGGGTATTGAATATTGTCATATTTGCCATGGTTGTGAATCATCCCCTGTATCTCATCTGTCTTTTCCTCTGTACTTTACCTGTA
>JAUVYX010000129.1 GCA_030602865.1 Dehalococcoidia bacterium
CGAGCGGTTGCGTTGAGCTTTTTAGTAACCCTTTACATTAAAGCATTTTCTGGCCGTTTATCTGCCTTCTGTGGCTGTGCCGTTACAGCAGCGGCTGGTGCAAGTGCGGGGATTGCTTACTTGCTGGAAGGGAAAACGAAGCAAATCGAAAACGCAATTGCAAACGTTGCGGCTGATGTGACCGGTATAATTTGTGATGGGGGAAACTTCGGATGTGCACTGAAGACCTCTACAGGAGCCTCCACGGCAATTAGAGCAGCTCAACTTGCTTCACGTGGCATTGTAATTCCTGCTGGAAGCGGTATCATCGGGAAAACCATAGAGGAAACAATTAAAAATATGGGCATAATAAGTTCTCCCGGAATGCTTCAAACTGACAAAGAGATTTTAGCTATCATTGAGCTGAGCTCTAAAAACTAGACCATTTTTGCTGTTTGACAGGGAAAATTGATAGAGCTGCGGGAAGAAGCTGCCCCGAACATTATCACGCAGTTTCCTGCCAATTTAATTCCTTAACTGGTTTCAGTATGAGGGACAGTATTAGTCCGGCAGAGCTGAATCCGATTATGAGCAGAAAAGCCAGGTGATAACTGCCGGTTACATCGAATATCCTGCCTGCTACGAGCGGCCCGATGGCGCCGCCAGTCATCCCAAAAAACGTGGTGATTCCAAAAAGCGTGCCATGTGACCTGGTTCCGAACAGTTCAGCTATCAGCGGCGAGATTAACGTAAAGAATCCACCGTGAGCAAAGCCATATACGGCAGCGAAGAGATACAATTGCCAGAGCTGTAGTGATAGCAGCAGCCATGATACGGAAGCCACTACAATAATAAAACAAAGCGTGAGAGTCCATCTATTGCCTACTCTATCTCCGGCGACACCTATCACAAGTCGGCCCACAATGCTCGCTCCGCCGATTATTGAAATCAACCAGGCGGCATGAGCGGACGAAATCCCGATATCCATTGCATGCGGGGCTATATGGATCATGAGACCATTTCCACAATACCACATGGAAAAGAATATTGCGCAGACAATCCAGAACTGCCTGACATGGAAGGCCTGTTGTGGAGAGAACCCTGTGTCTTCTGGCTTTAATCCAGCAGCACGTTCAGTGGACTCGCCATAAGGTCTGAGTCCTTTCTGGCTGGGATCTCGCCGCAATAACTGGGCCAGTGGCACCACTATTGCCAGACTGATAAAGCTGAGTATAACAAAGGTTGTACGCCACCCGTAGTTACTAATGAGATGGCTGGAAAGTAGTGGAATTATCATTATACCGAGACCGGTACCAACCTTAACGATGCCACTCATAAGACCTCTTTTACTGGCAAACCATCTCATCGTGGTGGATAGCAGTGAGACATTCGCAGGGCTGCCCCAGAGGCTTACCAGGACACCGTAAAACAGGTAAACCTGCCATATGGCAGTAACGCGAGACATTAAAAAGCAGCCGAGGGCAAATACGATCCCTCCAACGGTCATTATCATCCTGGAGCCAAGCCTGTCACTAACACCACCAAGCAGGACGGAGAAGATGCCGGCAACAAAGAATCCCAGCGAATGAGCGCCGGAGATGGCAGCCCTGCTCCAGCCAAATTCTTCCTCAAGAGAGCTTAAGAAGATGCCCCAACTGCTTGAAACCCCATGCAGCACAAAAAGCATGAGAAGAGATACTATAACTATGATGTAACCATAGAATAATTTCTGGTTTTGCTTATCTGGCAATTGGGTATCTCCTTTTCCCTGGGCTGGTGCAGCCTGTATAAGTTATATTACCCGTACAATGGTAATCCTGTAAAAACGATCTAGTGTTTTTATATGTTATTCGCTACAACAACGCAATACGGTCTCCATCGAAGATAGGGACGACGTCATATCTGCCTATCCGGGAGGCGAATTCAAGGTCTGCATTAAAGCCGATGCTTTGCAGGTAACGCCCATGTTCACTTTCTGAAAGAACCTTTAGTGCCTTTTCCACATCGCCACCAGCGAATCCGGTAGCAATGAGAGCGCCATCGCCCAGCTCGGAGCTGATGCCAGCATACAGTAGCTTATCCATTATGTTTCCTGTAAGCAGTCCGGCGCAGTAGATATCCTCTGCCGAGGGAGTGCCATAACGGCCGGAGCATACCAGCAGGATGCTTGTGGGCGAATCGGTGATCGTAGCCTGAACCATCGCTGACGATATTGCAGGCAGGTTGGCAAGGGCAGTGATATACACGGGGACTCCACTGCATGAATGAGTCTTTTGCATGGTGGGGGTCCCGTTTGTGGTGGCGAAGAAAATTGTTTTGCCAGCAATCGAATCGGACGATTGGTATTCAAGTGGTGAGTTTCCCAGGTGAAATCCTGGTATACGGTACCCTCTTTCTTCACCGGCAAGCAGGATGTCCTTGCTACTTTTCGATTCTGAACGTTTTCTTGCCTCAGTAGCATCACAGCAGGGATATATAGCAGTTGCTCCGCTTGCCAGTGCCACTACGATGGTGGTGGTCGCCCTGAGGACATCGATGACGGAACACAGTGAACCCTTACAATCAGAGTCCGAAAGCAATTTAGGAGTGAGTACTACATCGATTTTCATAAACGACCATCCTGGCATACCGGCAGGTTTTAATAGGTTGAAACAGGTGATGATTATAACATACTGGCTGAACTCGTAGATGTGGATTGTTGTTTCTTTAATTACCTGAATGAGTATATAATATTGATGTGTAAGATAATCGGTAGTATTATTAGTATTCAATATTTTGTATTACAGAAGGGAGGAAATAAATGGGTGGAAAAGCAAAGACAGAAAAAATGTCGGTTACACTGCCCAAGGAGCTGGCAGGTGAAATACGGTCTATAGCGTCCAAGGGGGAGATAAGCTCTCTTTTTGCCGAGGCGCTTGAGCACTATCTCGCTTACCGTAAGCAGAAGGTAGCTCTAGAGGAAGGGTTTGGCGCTTGGAAGAATGATAGCCATCCTGACTTGGCTACTCCTGAGGACTCTATTGCGTATGTTCGTGCTATCAGGGAAGCAGATATAGAGCGACAACAGCGATTAAGAGGCGTCAATGCAAAGTAGCCGGGTGAAGGATATCTCCTGCCTGGTGGATACAGATATCGCTATTGATTTTCTGAGACGGCGTGAATATGCACAGAAGCTGCTTGCGAACTGGGCTGGTGATGGGCTTCTGGCAATAAGTACCCTTACCCATCTTGAGATATATCAGGGAATGAAAGCAGGTGAAGAAGGCGCGACTAACGCCTTCCTCGACGGCCTTATTTCCGTTGTTGTTGACATACCGATTGCCCGGCGGGCAGGTATGATGCTAGGGGAGCTCCGCTCAAAGGGACTGACCATTGGTATTGCAGATGCCATCATTGCAGCGACAGCTTTGCAGTTTGGCGCTCCACTTCTAACCAATAATGTAGAGCACTATCCATTTTCCAACTTGAAGGTAATCCGAGGTTTGGAGATAAGTTTGCAGTGATTATTTAGAAATGGCATGATATCGGGCGCATAAAAACACTGTTGCTTAGATGTAATTGTTTGAAATATGAGATATCTATAAAGGAGGACAAAAATTGAAAAAGGGAATATCGTTGATGTTTGTATTTGTACTGATACTGGCTTGCGTTGGGGTCGCAGCTTGTAGCGGAGGTGGGTCAGAGTCACCAACCCCGGCGGCTTCGCCTACTCCTTCCAGCAGCGAAACAACTGAACAAGCTCAGACAGTGGTTACTCCTGCATCAACAGGATCCGGTTTTACCTGGAACGACATACCTGTCTATGGAGGCGCAACCCAGTTACAGGAAATGAACTGGTCTATTCCTCCTGCTGAGGGAGATTATACTCAAGTAGAGTGGCGCTATTATGAGACTAACGATAGCCTTACCAGCGTGTCGGCTTTTTATAAAAGCAATATGCCAGGTAATGGTTGGGGAGAGCATATGGGGTGGATGGAAATGCCGGAGTTAACTATGGGCATTTATGGTAAAAATAACGAAAAGGATTCAGCAATAATCTGGATTGCTGAAGAGGAAGGCAAGACAGTTTTTGCTCTCATGAGGGCTTCACAATAGAATAAATATACATCTAATAGCTATACGATTTGAGGAGTTCTCAATTGAGGACTCCTC
>JAUVYX010000178.1 GCA_030602865.1 Dehalococcoidia bacterium
AATAAAGTAATGATCTCTTGTATAATCATGTCTCAGAAACTCATCTCCTGAATATTAATACTAGTGTATTCTATAAAATTAAAATGAAAAAGCGCAAAGTCATACTGGACATGGACACTGGCATCGACGATGCTCTGGCTATAATTTTGGCTTTGAAATCCCCAGAACTAAAGGTCTTAGGCATAACTACAGTGGCTGGCAATGCTCCAGTTAGGCTCTGCAGCATTAATACTCTACGTATACTTGAGTATTTGAATGAAACTGATATCCCTGTGATAGAAGGTATGGAAAAACCATTGAAACAACCGTTTGCTGGCGCATTGAGCTATCATGGGCCAGATGGCTTGGGTGAAATCGACTTGCCTTCTCCCAAGCTTCATACCCAATCTACGACAGCATGGGAGTTTATTGCTGAATCAGTTTCAAGGAATCCAGGAGAAATTGTTCTGGTAGCTACTGGACCACTAACCAACATAGCTGTTGCCCTCCAGCGTATTCCAGATTTGGCGAGATCTCTCTCTGAAATAGTCCTCATGGGAGGAGCTTTTGGCCTCACTCAATATGGAAAAGGGAACCGGACTCCTTTCGCTGAGTTCAATATCTGGCAAGATCCAGAAGCTGCTAAAATAGTCTTTGATTCTCAAGCAGTGATCTCCGCTATTGGTTTGGATGTATCTAGTAATCCTATAGCTTGCTTAACAGCATATCATCTGGAACAAATACAGAAATATAGTACTCCTCATGCACGGCTAGCAATTAAACTAATAGAGTACATAATCAATCGCCATACATATTGCAAGCTTCATGACCCTTTAGCTTTAGCGGCTGTCTTAGATACTCCGCTATTTGGTTTCATATCCGCTCCCATAGAAATAATAACGGGCGACGGGTGGGACCGAGGAATTACACGCGTCTTATCGAAGATAGAAGGGAATAATCCTCGACCAGCATATATCGCCAATACAATTGAGGGGGAACGCTTTCTGGAACTATTTCTATCCATGTTACGTGATGTTTAAACTATTTATGATATTCACTTACCATACTTGGTTGCAGATATATCGTGAATACAATAGAATAATCATACATAGCCCTTAAAAACAACAGGTTCCTCGATATCAGTGCCAAAAGAAATAGGAGCATATTCCCTATAGATATCAAGTCAAGGCAAATTTAAGGAGGAAAAGTGGATATACCAGTAATATCCATCAGTGGTAAACCTTACAATCTGGGACTTCAACACGGCACACAGGCCAAAGCAGCAATTAATAATAATGTGCAATTCTATCTGGATCATTGGAAATATTTCGCAGGTGTAAGCAGAGAGCAGGTTCTACAGGATGCCAGGAAGTTCATCCCCTTCATCGAAAAGTTCGACCAAGAATTAATCGAGGAACTAAAGGGCCTGGCAGAAGGGTCCTGTCAGCAGTTTGAAGAAATAATAGCCTTAAATGCTAGATGGGAGCTAAACTATGCCTACAACAAATGGGCAACTCCAAAAGCTTTCGTTTCTGGAGAGTGTACAGCATTTGCACTAACCCCAGAAGCGACTGACAATAAGCATACTTACATCGGGCAGAACGGGGATTACAATCCTTATGATTCATTGCTTATCATGCGCGTCAAACAAGAAAACAAACCCGGTATCATCATGAATGTTGAGGCAGGTACTATCGGCCAAAAAGGATTCAATTCAGCTGGGATAGGTATCGTTCAGAATTACATGCAATGCGAAACTGATTCATTTCAATTTGGTCTGCCTACTTTAATTAAAGAGCGTGGGATTCTAAATTGCAGAAGTTTACCCGAGTGTTTAATGATTATAACCCGTTGGAAAGGCCCAAATTCCGCAAATTTAGTAATCGCACACCGCGATGGAGAAGCTATCAACGTTGAAGGTGCACCTTCAGACGAATTCTTCCTCTACCCAGAAAATGGCATACTTGTTCATACCAATCACTTCTTATCCCCCAATCTCAAGGTTAAAGATACAGGAAAAAACAGAGTGCCAGACTCAATAATACGAAATTTCCGTGCCTCCCGACTGTTCCAGGAAAAAAGAGGAAGCATAGGAGTTGATACTATAAAAAATATCCTCAGTGATCATTTCGGTTATCCTCATTCTATCTGTCGACACCGAATAGAACAGCTTAATTCCAATGAACAATCCGAAACAACTACTTCAATAATCATTGACCTGACTGAAGGAGAAATGCTTTACACTGAAGGGCCTCCATGCTCTAACATCTATAAGTCACTTGCAATGAACGATTACTAAATTATAGTGCATGATAGAAATCCGTAATAAAATTTAACTTATAGTTTCTTTCAGACATATATCAGTCTTTTGTAATGAGTTCTATAATCTTATTCTTGCTCCTGAGTCCGCTAAGAATCTTGATTTGGCCCGTGGGAACTCCAAAATGTTTAGCCAATAGCTTTATCACTGCCTGATTAGCTTTACCTTCTCTTGGTGGTTCGTGAACTCTGACCACAAAAGTATCGACTTCTTGAACAATTCCTTCAGTTTTTGAGTTGGGTTTGACTCTAATCAGAATTTTCATTTTTTGTTACCTCAGCCCACATACCATTTCTGTAAACTCTCTCTAACTTAGCCAGAGTTATCCTGTTGGTTAGAGATTCCCCACTACTGGTAAAAACTCTGATATAGTTATCTGTAAGACCAGAGTATATGCCCTCTCCAAAAACTACTTCCTTCTCCCACAAGACAGACAGGATCCGCCCTGAATATTTTGTATAGAAGCTATGTCGACAACAATTGGCTAACTCTAACATTCTACGAGCACGTTCTTTTTTTACTTCATCATCTATTTGACCAAACATATCAGCCGCTTCAGTTCCCATGCGGATTGAGAAAGGGAAAACATGGATAGCCGCAAAACCAAGTTGCTTACAGTAAAGGTAGCTTTCTTCAAATTCCTTACTGCTCTCTCCCGGAAATCCAACCATAATATCGGTGGTAATAGCTACATCGGGTATATTTTTTTTAATAAGTCTTACCATCTCTTGGTAATCACCAACAGAATAGCGACGCCTCATCCTGTTTAAGACAGTATTACTTCCACTTTGTAAGGCTAAATGTAAATGGCGACAAAGCCTGTTATCCTGCCAGAGAGCAAGTAACTGTGGTGTTATTTCTTTAGCCTGAAGCGAGGAGAGGCGTATTCTGCGAATATTTGTACTATCAAGAATACAATCAATCAGCCTTTCTAATCCGTTGCTGTTATCTCCATAACAGCCAATTTTGGTCCCGGTGAGAACAATCTCCTTGTAACCCAGAGAGGTTTTCTTTCTGATCTCCTTGAGTATTTGAGGGACAGGCACAGAATGCTCA
>JAUVYX010000114.1 GCA_030602865.1 Dehalococcoidia bacterium
GGTGGGGATAGTTCCTCGTTCCCCAACGGGGTCAAAACAGGCTATAGTGATTACCCCTTCCTGTGCGCCATCTGCTTCTCGTGGGGTAGGAACTACCTCACTCTGGTTGAATACCTGCAGGGTTATACGCCCGCCAGTGGCTGTTTCGAGGGATTCCTTGTACCACCCGCCATAAGCCAAGGCATTATTCGAGCCGGCTGGACTGCCGTGTTGCATTGTCCACTCAAACACTTCATCTGCTGGTGCAGGAGTTGGTGCTGCGGTTGGAGCTGCAGTTGCAGTTGGTGCAGGACCTGGTGTCGGTTCAGCCGCGGGTGAACAGCCAGCTACTATCAGGCTGAGAACCATAACCGCTGATACCACTAGCATGATAACTTTTGTTTTCAACTTTTTCTACCTCCTAAAATTTGCTACTGATTTGATATTGTTTGAAATCACCACCCATCTGCCACCACTATTCTTTTTCAATATGGCATCACCACCTTTCTTTATAGACTGTTTACTCGAATTCATTACAGATGAAACGGTCTACCTGGAATATAGCTATCTCTAGTCTACGCTTAATAGTAAAAAAGAAAGTTCCTTTTGTCAATAGCTGCATCCACATTTGTTGTTATATATATTTATATTCTTTGCTGGAAATTATTCCTCTGAATGAATAATAACCTCCTTTATCGCCAGTTCACCGGGGTCTGGTAGAGAGAACACCAGCAGTTCGGTTTCAGTTTCTATGTATGCCCTGAGGGTGGTGGCATCTTTGGGCAACTCTCCTACTACCCCAAAATAACCGGGCTTTATCGCGCCAGCATCAAGGTATTTTGCGTCGCTGGAGCATGTGCTGGTGCATGATTCTCCCCAGTCCTCCTCGTAGGTAAAATTAGCCTTGTAGCTTTTTCCCTGCCCATCCTCAACATGTTTTCCGATAAAGTTCAGCGTCTCGGCGCTGCTGTTTTCCAGGGTTATCTCTGCTATATAAATGTCGAAGATCATGTCTTCATCAATATAATTGTTCCTGAGATAGTATGCTTCAGAGATAGTCACTTTGAGGGTTTGCCTGCTGCAGCCGCTGAGCAGAAGCGGTATGCTTATTATAACCGCCAGCGCAGATAAGAGCAGTTTAATTCTCATGTTCATCACTGAGTAATTATTCCTTTTCTTTAAGTCAGCTGAGTATTAGTATTATCACGATAGTATTTTATTGTTATCGTTCTATATCATATTTAACGCCGGTCTCTGCTGATAATTCCTGGAGTTGCTGAATAACTGCAGTATCCAGGGGGATGCCATTAGCCGTACGATCTGCAACAATTTCTTCTTCCAGACCACCTGTTACGTATACTTTTTTGACTCCGGGAAGAGTAGGCAGCGTTTCGATGGACTCAATTAACTGGTCCATATCATTCTTGAATTCTTGAACAGGCCTGAAACCATTAATTCGGATAGCGCCAAAGAAATGATTTGCCATGGTACCCAGGGCTGCTCCTGAGAGAGTGGTACAGAGTATGTCCACCAGCACTGAAAGGCCAAAACCTTTGTAACTTCCCAGTGCAGGGGTTCCTCCCAATGGCAGTATCCCTCCACGCCACTCAGGGTTGCGATAATCTACTTTACTCAAATCCGTAATAGCTTTTCCTTCTCCATCCACCAGCCAGCCTTCCGGGATGAGTTTTCCCTGTCTCTTGGCTATCTCTAATTTGCCTCCGGCCACTACGCTGGTTGACATGTCGAGTACAAAGGGGTGTTTCTTGCCTGCGGGTACCGCAACAGCAATGGGGTTGAGTCCACCTGCCCGTCCAGTACTTCCTGGCGCTATCATCATTCTGCCTCCTGCAGTCATAGATATCCCGATCATGTCATGTTCCAGTGCCATCATGGCGTAATAGGTGGCGGCACCAAAATGTTGACTATTACGAACTGAGACGAAACCTGTTCCAGTCTTCTCTGCTCGTTTTATAGCTTCTGTCATTGCCCTGTGGCCGTTGACGAAGCCCAGGCTGTTATCTCCATCTATCACCGCAGTAGTGGGGGACAGGTCGAAGAGCTCTATCTTGGGGTTAATTTTGCATTTTCCGCTTTTCATCCAGTTACAGTATAGCTGCAGATGGGCGATGCCATGTGATTCAACTCCTCTCAAGTCACAGGCTGTCAGCATACTACCAGTTAACAGGGCATCTTCCTTGGGCATACCAATTTTCCGGAGTACCTCTTGTGCAAAAACTGTCAGTTTTCCTGGGTCAAATCGTTGTCTTGTTTCATTTGCCATTTCCTTCCTCCTTAGCTAGCTATTATTTTGACTGTATTTGAAATTGCCATCCTGTCGGTAACCATTATACTCCGATGACTACTTTACTTTATAATCATGTTCAACACTTTTCTCTTACTGCTGATATAGTTAAGTCACCAATATTTTGCTGTTAATTAGGCTTTCATTAGCTGGCCGCCCACTACATTGAGGCAGATACCGGTTATCCATTCAGATTCGTCTGATGCCAGGAATAAGACCGCATTTGCTATATCCTGTGGCTTGCCACCTGCCGCTTTGCCTTTCCCGCCTCTCCTGTAAGGGATACCATCATACATGAATTGTTTTTCTTCTTCAGGTATTGTAGTGAATCTCTCAGTATCAGTAGGGCCGGGATTTACCACATTGATATTTATTCCATACTTTGCCATGGATAAAGCCGCTGACCTGCTGAGTCCCTCAATACCAGCTTTGGATGCACAATAGGCCGCTGTGGGGAAGGCACGGCTGGTTTGTCCTGCCAGAGACCCGATAGTGATTATCTTTCCATATCGGCGCTCTACCATGTTCTTCAGCACAGCACGCATACAGTAGAACGGCCCTGTGAAATCCACTGCTATCTGGTCATCCCACTGCTCATCGGTAAGAGTCAGGATATCTTTGTGTACCGAGCCTGTGCTCCCAATTTTTGTCGCCGATGTACGTCCTCCGGCAGCGTTGTTAATCAATATATCTATCTTGCCGAACTCATCAAGAACTTTCTGAACCCCCTGGTTAACCTGTGAGCTTTCAGCAACGTTTACTTTTATTGCTATAGCTTTCCTGCCCAGTGCCCTTATCTCGCTGGCGGTCTGTTCTGCGACATCTAAGGTTCTGCCAAATATAGCTATATCGGCTCCTTCTCGTGCCAGGGTCATGGAAATGCTTTTCCCGATTCCTCTTCCTCCGCCAGTTACTATCGCCACCTTATCTTTTATCCTCATTTTGCTCTCCTCATCTTTCTGTAAGCTTTGTTCCATCTGATTTGCCATTCAGGTATTTAAGCGAGTAAGTTGCGCATGTTTTCCCCTTGCTCTTTGCAAAACGTGTATTGGGTAACTACGTCGGCACCAACGCAGAAATGACGAACTCCCATAGCTATGAACTCCTTTGCCTGCTCGAAAGTGTCTATTTCCACTCTTGGGTGAACACCTTTTTTAAGTGCCTTCTCTATCATCTCTCGCTGTGCGTTTTGAACATCCGAGTCTCCACTCTTACCAGGTTTTCCCAGGCTGATGGCATAATCGCAGGGGCCGAACTGGACCATGTCCACTCCTTTAACCGATAGTATTTCATCAAGTTGCTCCATAGCGCTTGCCTTTTTAATCATTATGGCGATTACCACATCTCTTTGTGCCTGTGCCCAGGCCTCATTGCCACATTCGAGGAGGTATCCCGAGCTGCGGCGCATGGCACAACCATGCAGTCCCTTGTCTTCTGGTGTTTCTGGCAGCACTGTGCGGATAGACTCTTTGACCTCTTCTGCTGAACGGCAGTCGGCAAAGAGTATGTTTTGGATGCCGGCATCAAGCGCCCTGGTGGTAATAAATGTCCTTGGCTCTTGCTCTACCTTCATCATGGAAGACATATTGGGGAACAGTTCAACTGTACGGGCGAAATGTTCCAACTGGGAGAGATCCCAGGCAGCATATTCTCCACAAAGTTCGACGTAATCGAAGCCTCCTGAAAGTCCGGTCACTTCAAGGATCACCGGTGAGGTGCTTATCATATGAGTGCCGAGACTTGGTTTTCCAGCATTCAGAAGCTCCCGCAGTTTATTCTTTTTCATTTTCTCCTCCTGCTTAAAATTACTACAAACAAACTCCATTGAACTATGTGTTCAGCCATATGAATCATGTCATTCTGGTCAATTTGGCCTGGATGCTGTCAGTTTATTGCTATTTAATGTCGTATTCAATCTCCAGTTCTTCAGACAAGTCCTTGAGGCTCTGTATGACGGCGGTATCCAGCGGAATTCCCTTTTCTTTACGATCAGGCACAATGACTTCGCCTTCAAAACCACCGGCCACATATGCTTTTTGTACTCCTGGCAGAGTTGGCAGGCTTTCAATTT
>JAUVYX010000075.1 GCA_030602865.1 Dehalococcoidia bacterium
AGGCACTCATCTGTAATGCCATGAGCATCCAGGTGATAGAGAGAACGAAGTAAGTTTTGTTCTCCGTGTGCTACAAATTCATCAGGGATTCCAAGCTGTTTTACTGTCACATTTGAGATGCCATGGTTCTGTAAAAGTTGAATAACCGAAGAGCCAAGTCCACCACTGAGCACGTTTTCCTCTACTGTTACGATGGCTGGTATGCGATTTGCTGTATTGAGAAGAAGATTAATGTCCAATGGTTTGACGAAACGCGCATTTATTACTGATGCATTAAAACCATAGGAGCGAAGATATTCTGCTGCCTGAATGGCAGGCATCACCATTGAACCGATAGCTATTATGGCAATGTCATCTCCTTCATTAATTAACTCCCATGTTCCCAACGGTATCTTATGAAACTCAGGATCCAATAAAATACCCGTCGCCTGACCCCTGGGGTAGCGAATTGCCATGGGATGATTAACTTCGGTAGCGGTAAAAAGCAGGTGTTGAAGCTCGTTCTCATCTTTGGGCGAAGAAACGATCATATTGGGCATCAGGCTAAGATAAGATAGGTCAAATATGCCTTGGTGCGTTTTGCCATCAGTGCCGACAATGCCACTGCGATCAATGGCAAATATGACTGGCAGGTCTTGGATACAGACATCGTGCAATATCTGATCGAAACCACGCTGCAGGAATGTAGAATATATTGCTAGAATTGGTATAAATTCCCGGGTAGCCAGTCCTGCAGCCAATGTGACTGCATGTTGTTCCGAAATACCTGTGTCGTAGATACGTTCAGGGAATTGTTCAGCAAGGCGAGAAAGGCCATTACCCTTGACCATAGCAGCGCTAATAACAACGATCCTGCTATTGTTTCTCAATAGTTTATCAATGCTGTAGGCAAAAATATCACTATAGGTGGCAGCAGTTTTAGGAGCGTGGCTCGTGGATTCTAAACCATGAAAACTGACCGGATTATTTTCTGCAGGACTGTATCCTTTCCCTTTTTTTGTTAACACGTGAACAACTATCGGCTTTGCATATCTCTTGGCTCTGAACAAAATATTTTCGATCTGGGCAATGTCATGGCCATTAACAGGACCGAGATAAGTGAAGCCAAGCTGTTCCCACATCATCGTTGGCATGATTATTGATTTGATTCCCTCCTTAAGGCGGTGGATTACCCAATTGATTTGTTTTCCCAGCGGTAGGAGGGATATTAATCGATTCGTTTTCGCTTTTGCTGCCCCATATCGGTAGTTGGAGCGGAGTATATTGAGGTGTCGCGCTATAGCACCTACTGTAGGTGAGATTGCCATACCATTATCATTTAGAACTACGATTAACTTTGTTCCCAGATGTCCAGCGTGATTTAATGCCTCGTATGCCATACCGCAGGTGATACTGCCATCGCCGATTATAGCTACGACGTGATGGTTTTCATTGGCAAGGTCACGGGCCAGTGCCATACCAAGGGCTGCTGAAATAGAAGTACCGCCATGCCCCGCACTGAAGACGTCATGAGGGCTTTCGTCTCTATCTGTAAATCCTGAAATACCATGATATTGCCGCAGGGAGGAGAATAGCTCTCCTCTTCCTGTTAAAAGTTTATGGGTATAACTCTGGTGTCCTACATCCCAGACCAGTTTATCGTTAGGGCTATCAAATACCCTGTGCAGTGCAATAGTTAACTCAACTACTCCCAGGTTGGATGCAAGGTGACCACCATTTTCAGCCACCTGGTTTATTATTCGTTTCCTGATTTCACTGGAAAGTTGTTTAAGGTTATTATAATCCAGCGTTTTAATATCATCAGGATTATTAATTTTGTCTAGTATCTGCATTACTTGCACTTTTTAAATACGAACAATGGAGCATGTTCAGGAATTAGCTACAATTATCAATTATCTATTCTTATTCAGCTATAGAATTTTACCAGATGCTTATTTAACTAACAAGAAGAACAGAATTATTTACGTAGGAAAATAAACGTTTAGCGTTTTTTAATATGATAGTACGTAGGAAAGACGGAATATCTTAAGATACTGGTTTGTCTCTTGTAATCACTGAGCAACACAATGTTGGCACTATAGTTGTTTTTAACTCGGAAAGAAACTGTCGGATATTAAAGTAGAATTAAGCGCTGTCTAGGAAATAAGATTACTTGCATAATACGTATAGTTTAATCAGTTTAATATTCTATTTTTGATTGCTATCTTCTGGACGTTTCTTCTGGTGATAAAGTTGTTTAATGACTTCAGTTTTATCAATTGCCATGTAAAGATCAGCAGCACCATGACCCCAACAATCTCGGATATGTATGTGGTCAGAGAAGAAAGCAGTTCTAACAGCATATTATTAAAGAAGAGCATGATATTAGACTTGCTTAACAAATTCTTTAACAGATAATATTTAAGAACTGGTAAGCTTAATAAAATCTCATTATATAGTAAAAAAGCGAAATTATAGCTTCTATTAAATCCATATATAATAGGCAATGTAATATTTTAACTTGACCTGGTACTGAAGGTTTCCTATAATTTAGCTGTTAACTGGCAAGAGAAAGTGATGTATTATAATATCAAACCTTATAACTGTTATACTTCAATTTCAAGATATTTAAGTGCTGATGCGGGAGTAGCTCAGCGGTAGAGTTCCTGCCTTCCAAGTAGGGTGTCGCGGGTTCGAATCCCGTCTCCCGCTCCAATAGGGGCCCGTAGCTCAGCGGCAGAGCGTCCGGCTCATAACCGGTTGGTCGCAGGTTCGAATCCTGCCGGGCCCACCAGATTTGTTCTTTTATTATTCAAGATGTAGTTGACATAATGGTCTGGTAATTGTTTTGTAGTTTTATCTAAGTAACGGGATGGTATTTGCGGTGTGTTTCCTCAGCGTACTTATCCGAAGCATGGACATAACGAGTTGTAGTATCCAGAGATTCGTGACCGAGTAAAATCTGAAGAGCTACGGGATTGGCTCCACTTTCAGCCAGATAGGTTGCAAAGCCATGTCTTAAGGAATGCGCTGAAGTGGGAACATTTATCTTTAATTTTTCTCTATATCTTTTAATTCTCTCTTGGAGATAATTGGTGGAGATTCTTCTCCTGGGGTTATTTATGTTTCTACCAGAATATGGGATGAACAAAGCAGGGCAGTCGTCGTGGCGACTACTTAAATATATATTTAGGTGCTGGCTGGATCGAGGGGTCAGATAAACAAAACGTTGTTTTTTACCTTTGCCGGTAATAAATATTCGTCCACTTTCGTCAATCTGGCTACGATTTAAATTGCAGAGTTCTGAAATACGCATTCCTGTTGCCAGAAGCAGTTCCAGCATTGCTCGATTTCTAAGTGCAAGCTTGGAATTAGACTCAAGTGAACTGGGTGCTTCAACAAGCCGCACCAGATCATGAAGTTCAGCAACCTGAGGGTGTTTACGTCCAGTCTTTGTTAATTTGACTGCTTCTGGGGGTAATGAGCAGTCATAGTCCATGTCAATTAAATATCGTAAATATCCTCTGATAGAGGACAGCATTCGATTTACAGAACGTGAGTCCAGTTTTTTACCTAAAATATTAAGACGTGGTGTAATTCGATCGCGCGATCCAAGGTATGCTTTGTAATAGGTGATTGTGCGTTTATTAAGTTTATCGAAATCGATTTTACATTCTAGAAGGAAATTATCAAAAACCTGCAAATCACGCTCATAATTGTAAACCGTTTCCGGTGAATAATTATTGGCTTGTAGATTCAATAAAAATTCATCTACATGTGGAAGCATATATTTCCTCCATACTGAATATTAACTGAGTGTAAGAGATATTATACTCAGTTAATATTAGCATATCTAAATGAATTGTCAATAAAAGCCGCTAGTTTCCCTAAAATGTTATAATCTACGTGGTAAAGAGATTAATGGAAAATTCTAAATTGCTCAGTTTAAGACTTGGACTTGCTCAAATAAATTCTGTTGTTGGTGATCTGAATGGGAACACTAAAAAGATTATGGAGTTTGTCCGTAAAGCCAAATCCATGAAAGTAGACTTGTTGGTTTTTCCTGAGCTGGCCCTTACAGGTTCCCCGCCCGAAGGATTATTATTAAATCGTCAATTTATAAAACATAATATTGATTGTTTAAAGCGCATAATACGAGATACTGAGGGAATAGCACTTATACTAGGATTCGCTGACTACTATAATGGTTCCGTATACAATGCTGCGGCTGTTGTAGTAGATAATAAACTGGTTGCTGTATCTCATAAGGCTCACCGGTCAAACTTGCCTATAGCTGATGACATAAACTATTTTAATGTGGGGAGTGGCTGTCTTCAAACTATTATCAGAGGATATGATGTCGAAATTGCTATTGGTGAAGATGTAGTGGATGCGCCTGGAGTTGTGGCAGCCAGTTCAGGTATTCTGCCGCGTTTGTTGATTAACATAAATGCTAGTTCCAATCAGATTCAAGATATTTATAGACAGGAGGACTCTTTTTCGACAAAGGCAGCCAATAACAGAATCTTTATTGCTTGTGCTAATCTAGTCGGTGCCCAGGATGGGCTGATATTCGCCGGCAGCAGTTTTATCTTGGCTGATGGTGGGGAGACCATGGCTCGTGGAAAGCCATTTATTGAAGACATAGTTGTGGCAGATTTGAATTCAAGAACAGCACTGCCTCCAAAATCATCCTTACCTGTAAATAAGGCGACAAGACTGGATAGTATTGCTGCAGTCTATAAATCACTTGTTCTAGGCATAAAGGATTATGTCAATAAGAATGGCTTCTCAAAAGTAGTCTTAGGGTTGTCCGGTGGAATTGACTCTAGCTTGGTAGCCGCTTTATCGACAGAAGCCCTGGGGGTTGAAAATGTTATTGGTGTTTATATGCCTTCTCGTTATTCGTCCTCGCATAGCAAGAATGACGTAGATAAACTTGTTTCTAATATTGGTATAGAACTTAGCGTAATTCCTATTGAGAAAGCCTTCTGTGCGTATCTGAATATGTTAACTTTAACCATTGAAGAAAATATACCGGGTATTACTGAACAGAATCTGCAAGCGAGAGTGAGAGCAAATATCCTTTATGCACTATCTAATAAATTTGGTTGGATGGTACTCAGTTGCGGTAATAAAAGTGAATCTGCGACAGGGTATGGGACTCTTTATGGGGATATGGCTGGTGGATTTGCTGTGCTTAAGAACATATATAAAACAATGGTCTTTGAACTGGCAAGCTACAAGAATAGTTTAATAGAAGGTGAAATGATACCTGCTAGCATCATTGCTAAAGAACCATCGGCTGAGCTGGCGCCGAATCAAAAGGACACTGATGCCTTGCCTTCATATGACGTATTAGATTCTATACTACAGGCTTATATGGATAAAAATATACCGGTAAATGAAATTGTCGATATGGGCTATAACGAGGAAATTGTAAATAAGGTCGCTTATTTGGTAGATAAAAATGAGTATAAACGTCGGCAGTCGCCTCCGGGAGTAATAATATCTTCTAGTATGGCTATCAACAAGGGAAGATTACCAATTAGCAATCGCTTTAGAGTTTAAATATTCAATTCGATTTCATAGTGTAAAAGGAG
>JAUVYX010000146.1 GCA_030602865.1 Dehalococcoidia bacterium
AGTAATCACCACTCTACTTGGCCTTGGTTCGTTCCCACAAAACCATATACTTAATTTTGGCTGGTTAGGGATGCATGGTATGGTTCATGCTAATATGGGAGTGCAGAGCGCTGACGTTATTATTGCTCTTGGTATGAGATTCGATGATAGAGCTACAGCGGACACCAGGAAATTCGCGCAGCATGCCAAGATCATCCATATCGATATCGATCCAGCAGAGATAGGCAAGAATGTGCCTGTAGATGTACCAATAGTAGGTGATGTCAAGAATGTTCTAAGGGCTATAAGCAAAGAATTAGAGCCTCAGGAACATGTGGACTGGATTTCCTTGATGGGGGAGTGGCGTTACGAACATCAATCATTCAAGGTAGAGGAAGGCGAAGGTCTGCTTCCTCAGTATGTCATTCAGCAGATTTATAAGGAAACTCATGGAGATGCTATAGTTGTTACTGGGGTGGGGCAGCATCAGATGTGGGCAGCGCAATATTACCTTTATACCAGACCAAACACCCTTATCATGTCAGGTGGGCTGGGAACCATGGGATTTGAACTCCCGGCGGCTATAGGAGTTCAAATTGGCTGTCCTGAGGAGGCAGTATGGTGCATTTCCGGTGATGGTAGTATCCAGATGACAATACAAGAATTGGCTACTATAAGGCAGGAGAATCTTCCTGTGAAGATTGCCATTATTAATAATGGGTATCTTGGTTTGGTACGTCAATGGCAAGAACTTTTTTATAAACGCTCTTACGTTGGAGTGAAACTCTGGAATCCAGACTTTATAGCACTTGCTAAAGCCTATGATATACCTGGTATGAAAGTAACACATAGAGAAGATGTAGTTTCTGCCATACAAAAGGCGATAGATGTTACTGGTCCCTTCCTTATAGACTTTGTGGTTGAGTCAGAATCAAATGTGTATCCTATTATTCCACCGGGGAAAGCGCTTAACCAAAGTTTGGAAGTGCCGCCAGTGGAAATAACGAATAAAAATAAGGTTATGTCTTATGGACAAAAATCCAAGTGATAAAAAACATATATTAGTTGCTTTGGTAGAAGATAAACCTGGCGTGTTAGCAAGGGTTTCAAGTTTATTTCGTCGTAGAGGTTTTAACATACAAAGTCTTGCTGTGGGTCATAGTGAGCATGCTCATCTATCTCGTATGACAATTGTTGCCAAAGGAAAACTCATGGATATAGAGCAGATAAGGAAACAATTAGATAAGCTGATTAATGTAATACGAGTAACTGACATAACTGATAAAGACATGGTAGCCAGAGAATTGGCATTAATAAAAGTGAATGCTACTCCAACAACAAGGAGCGAGATTATACAAATTGTCGATATCTTCAGAGCAAACATTGTTGACGTGTCTATAAATTCACTGACAGTTGAGGCTACAGGGGATGAAAGTAAACTGGAATCATTACTAGATCTTCTTCGCCGTTTTGGAATTAAAGAAATATCGAGAACTGGCAAAATTGCTATGACTCGTCAATAACCTGTGCAACCAATAAAACTATAAAGATAGAGGAGATATATTCATGGCTAAGATTTATTACGAAAAAGATTCAAATCTGGAACTAATTAGTGGGAAAACGATCGGTATTGTTGGTTATGGGAGCCAAGGCCATGCTCATGCGCAAAATCTACGAGATAGCGGATGTAGAATAATCGTTGCTAGCAAACCAAACGGCAATGGATGGAAAGCTGCTATAAGCGATGGTTTTCAAGTGGCCAGCGTTGCCGAGGTAGCAAAGGCATCTGACATAATAATGATGCTGGCTCCTGATACTCTACAGTCACAGATTTATCACGAGTCTATCGAAACATCAATGTCTAAGGGTAAAACATTGATGTTTGCCCATGGGTTTAATATACATTATTCGCAGATACAGCCTCATGTTGATATAGATGTAAGCATGATAGCACCTAAGTGCCCGGGGCATATATTACGTAAAATCTATACTGAAGGATCTGGAGTTCCCTCTCTTGTTGCTATCCATCAAAATGCATCTGGTAAAGCTATGGATATTGCATTGGCTTATGCAAAAGGTATTGGTAGCACCAAGGCAGGTGTTCTGGAAACAACATTCAGGGAAGAAACTGAGACAGACCTATTTGGAGAGCAAACTATATTATGTGGCGGGGTTGCTGCATTGGTAAAGGCTGGTTTTGAGACACTGGTAGAAGCTGGATATCAGCCGGAGAACGCTTATTTTGAGTGCTTCCACGAGCTTAAGCTCATCGTTGACCTCATGTATCAGGGTGGGTTGAATTATATGCGTTACTCTGTAAGTGACACTGCTGAATATGGAGACTATACTCGTGGACCTCGAATCATAAATGATTCGGTGAAGCAAGCGATGAAACAAATATTAGTTGAGATTCAGGACGGCACCTTCGCCAAAGAATGGATATTGGAAAATAAGGCTGGACGACCCAGCTTTAATGCTATAAGACGGAAAAACGCTGAACATCTAATGGAATCGGTAGGCAAAGAATTAAGAAACATGATGTCTTAGTAGAACTATGAACAAAATTATAATATTTGATACCACTTTACGGGATGGGGAGCAAGCAGTAGGGTCAAGTTTGGATTTCCATGAAAAGCTAGAGATAGCCCGACAGTTGGAAAAGCTTGGTGTCGATGTAATCGAGGCAGGTTTTCCTATTAGTTCAGCAGGAGAATTTAGGGCAGTACAACTTATTAGCAAGGAAATACGACGATCTGTAATTTGTGCTCTATGTCATGCCAACGCTGAGGCTATAGACAGAGCATGGGAAGCGATTAAAGAGGCTGCTCATCCCCGAATCCATGTCTTTCTATCAGTATCAGATATACACCTCCTTTATCAACTGAATAAGAGCCGTGAGGAAGTGCTGGAAAAGACGAGGAAAATGGTGACGCATGCTAAGTGCTATACCGATGATATCGAATTTTCACCCATGGATGCCAGTCGCGCTGACCCGAGCTACCTCCATCGTATCATTGAAGTTGCCATTAGTGCAGGTGCAACGACAGTGAATATACCTGATACTGTAGGCTATTCAACTCCGACAGAATTTGGAGAATTGATTCAGGGTATTGTGCTCAACGTACCTAATATAAGCCAAGCAATAATAAGTGTTCATTGTCACAACGATTTGGGGCTGGCAACAGCTAACAGCCTCGCTGCGTTATGCAATGGGGCAAGACAGGTTGAGTGCACAATCAATGGTATCGGAGAGCGAGCAGGTAACGCTGCCTTGGAAGAGATTGTTATGGCATTGAAGACACGTTATGATTTGCTGAATTTTACTACAGATGTTGATACCACACAGATTTATAAAACAAGTCGTCTTGTAAGTGATTTGATTGGATTTCCAATCCAACCAAATAAAGCTATTGTTGGAGCGAATGCTTTCAGTCACCAGTCTGGAATTCATCAGGATGGTTTAATTAAAAAAGCAATAACCTATGAAATCATGGACCCTAAGTCGATTGGGCTTTCCTCGAGCAATCTTGTACTGGGCAAATCAAGTGGAAGACATGCATTTAAAGAGAGATTGGCTGAACTAGGTTATACACTGGCTGAAACTGAACTGAAAAATGCTTTCCAGAGTTTTAAAGAGATAGCCGACAAGAAAAAGGAGGTTACCGATCGTGATATTGAGGCTTTGGTAGCAGAGGAACATAGAACTGCAATCGGAGCATATCATCTTGACCATGTGGAGGTAATTTGCGGCGATCATAGTCTGCCTACAGCCACGGTAAGACTTATTGGGCCAGATGGGAAATGTCTGGCAGACGCTGCTTTGGGTGCAGGTCCTGTAGATGCTCTTGG
>JAUVYX010000011.1 GCA_030602865.1 Dehalococcoidia bacterium
ATCGCAGATGCGGCAGCTGTAGCAGGACTCGCCAGATATACCCTGGCCTCGGGATTACCCATCCTGCCTTTGAAATTTCGATTTGCCGTTGAGATACATACCTCATCATCTCCCAATACTCCCTGGTGCAATCCAAGACAGGCAGCACAACCAGGTGGCAAGATAATTGCGCCCGCCTTAATAAGTGTGCTTATATATCCTTGCTCCACTGCCTGGAACAATACTGTTCTCGAAGCTGGTGATATCAACAACCTTGTACGCGGATGACGTTTTCTACCTTTTAGTATTTTAGCGACCAGAGCCAAGTCATCCAATCGTCCGTTGGTACATGTGCCAATAAATGCTTGATTAACCCTGACACCTTTAACTTCAGCTACAGGTAAAGTATTGTCTACAGTATGAGGGCAGGAGACCATTGGTAAAAGTTGCCCCAAGTTTAACGAGATTACTTTCTCATAGCTCGCATCTGTGTCCGCACAAAGCGGCAAGTAATTCCCCCCTCGTCCCTGTCTTATCAAATATCCCCTGGTAATCTCATCGCTGGGAAATAGTCCAACCTTGGCTCCTGCCTCTACTGCCATATTGGATATGGTCAGTCTCTGCGAAATGGACATCTCCATAAGTGCTTCACCACCAAATTCCAGCGCCTTGTAAGTAGCACCATCAGCCCCAATCTTTCCAATGATATACAGTATGAGGTCCTTAGCATATACGCCTTTCTGAAAGACAGAGCTTAGATAAAATAAAAAGCTATCGGGCACTTTAAGCCATGTCTTTCCCAATGCCATCGCCACCGCCACATCACTGGAACCCATACCAGTGGCAAATGCTCCAAGAGCGCCACCGGTAATGGTATGTGAGTCCGAGCCAAGTATCACATCACCTGGATTGGCAAATTTCTCTGCCACTAACTGGTGGCAGATACCATCACCTACCTCATAAATACGAGCTCCTTTTTCCTCAGCAAAACGGCGCATAAACAGATGATCGTTTGAAAACGCCCTGATAGGGCTTGGAGCAGCATGGTCCAGGAACATTACTACCTGAGAAGGATTGGCAAGCTTTTGAAAGCCGCTCTCCTCAAATAATCTTAATGTTAATGGGCCAGTAGTATCTTGTACAAAAGACAAGTCCACCTGGGAGATAATTATATCCCCAGCATGAGCACCGGTTCCTGATTTACTCGATAGAATCTTCTCCGCTAATGTCTTACCCATATACAAACTTATCCGATAACTGCCAGCACATCATCAATATTGACCTTATCACCTGCTGCAAAGTTAACGGCGATAATTTCTCCACCCTCAGGAGCCGGCAGAACATTCTCCATCTTCATCGCTTCCAGGACAACAATCCCATCTCCAGGCTCAACTTTATTACCCTTCTCGACCAGATAGCGTATTATCGTTCCTGGCATAGGGGCTGCAACGGAAGTAGCATTACTTGGTAGCTCGTCTGCTTTCATTATTTTACCTTTCCCATCCGACGGTGCAGCCTGAGTAATTTTCGGAGACGCTGCCATCATTGTAGAGCCTGAACCCAGGGATATCTCCACCCGATGGTTCTTGCCATCTATAAAAACATCAAAACCAATGTTTGCTGGAGCAGCTACGACTTTCACTTCTGATTTATCTACCAACTCGCCTGCTTTAGCTTTAGCTATTATCTCATCTTCACGATGGATATCCTCCAGCGTCTTGGCTTTGGTTTCAGCCGGAGGCTCCTCCATGCCATATTTCCACTTCAAAAAACGCATTCCGGTTGTGGGATAAAGAGCATAAACCATTACATCTCCGATATCCTTGGCAATATCTTTTGTAGCCTCCTTTGCCTTATCCAATTCGGGCTCCAACACATCTGCAGGACGACAGGTTATCGGTTTATCTCCCCTGTCATAACCTTTGAGAACCAACTTCTGTATCTTCGGATCAATGGGCATTGGCGCTTTCCCGTACAGGCCATAAACATAATCTTTAATCTGTTGAGAAATAACCTTGTACCTGCCAAAGAGAACATTGCTAATTGCCTGGGTACCTATAATCTGGCTGGTAGGAGTAACCAGAGGAGGATTCCCCAGTTCTTCTCTTGTTCGTGGTAATTCTTTGTAAACTTCTTCTATTTTATCGAGTGCATTGGCTTCCCTGAGCTGAGATACCATATTAGAGAACATTCCTCCAGGAATTTGATGTGACAATACCCCAGTATCGATAACTGACATTCGCGTCTGTACCAGGAAATCTCGGTATTTGGGAGCGATTGATTCAAAATAATCCCCCAACTTGAGTAGCTGTTCCAACTTAATTCCCGTATCCCGAGGAGTACCACTGAGACTTACTACAAGCGGTTCAATCGCAGGATGGGATGTACGCAGAGCAAATGGAGCGAGACAGGTATCAACAATATCCACTCCGGCTTCTATAGCCTTTAACATGCTCATATCAGCCATACCGCTGGTGAAATGGCTGTGCAGAGAAACAGGTATAGTCAACGCTTTCTTAAGCGCCGATATCAATTTATAAGCATCGTCTGGGGCAAGCAAACCAGCCATATCCTTGATGCAAAGACTGTCAGCCCCCATTTCCTGAAGTTTAATGGCCTTGCTAACATAATAGTCTACAGTATAAACGGGTCCCCCCAACTTACGTTCGGTAAGTGAATAACTCAACGTCCCCTGAATATGCTTTTTGCGATCCTTGATAGCTTTAAATGAAGTTTCGAAGTTACGTTCGTCGTTAACGGCATCAAAAACACGGAATACATCAATGCCACAATCCGCGGCATGGTGAACAAAGGCAGTAACCACATCATCGGCGTAGTGGCGATAGCCAACCAGATTCTGCCCCCGTAAAAGCATCTGTAGTTTCGTATTAGGTAGCAGTTTTTTCAGTAGACGTATCCTCTCCCAAGGGTCCTCATTTAAGAATCTTGTCATGACATCGAAGGTTGCTCCACCCCAGACTTCCATAGACCAGAAACCAACCTTATCCATTTCCGAAGCAATAGCTACCAGATCCTCAGTTCTCCCCCTGGTCGCCAGTAATGACTGATGCCCATCCCGAAGGGTCAGATCAGTGATTTTTACTGATGCGTTGTTATCTGTCAAATTCATCTTGTCTCCTTATAATATATACATTATTTTATGTAATGAACTATAGTTTTTGATAATTAGACACTGACATTTTAGCCAGCTTGTATCTTTACAGAGGAATATTACCATGTTTTCGGGGTGGATTAGTAATATCCTTGTTTTTCAGCATCTGTAGTGCCTTTATCAGCTTACACCGTGTGTCCCGGGGATCAATCACATCATCTATATATCCCCTTGCTGCCGCCATGTAAGGATTGGCAAACCTTTCACGGTATTCCATGGTTAACCTCTGCTTTGTCTCTGCAGAATCTGTAGCCTCACTAATTTCCCGACGATTAACAAACCCCACCGCAGCCTCAGGACCCATAACTGCAATTTCAGCCGTGGGCCATGCATAATTAATATCTCCTCTCAAGCTCTTACTGCTCATAGCGATATACGCTCCGCCATAGGCCTTGCGAACAATCACGCTCACCTTAGGTACTGTTGCTTCGGCATAAGCAAATAGTAACTTTGCCCCATGCCTGATAATTCCCCTAAGTTCCTGGTCGGTTCCAGGCATATACCCCGGAACATCAACAAAAGTAACCAATGGGATATTGAAGCAGTCACATGTACGCACAAACCTGGCTGCCTTATCGCTGGCATCTATATCAAGCACCCCTGCCATATAAGACGGTTGTTGAGCCAATACTCCGACACTTTCACCGTCAAGCCGTCCAAAACCTACAATGAAATTGCCAGCAAATCTTTGATGAACTTCCAGAAAATCGGCATTATCAACTACTTTCAGGATAATCTGTTTCATATCATATGCCTGAGCTGAGCTATCAGGTATTATGTCAATCAACCCCCCTTCCTGGCGGCTGGGATCGTCATTGCTATCAATAGTGATTGGACTCTCTTTTTGGTTTTGTGGGAGGAAACTCATTAACCGGCGAGCACCCAAGAAACACTCTTTTTCGTTTTCATACAAGAAATGACAATTACCACTTTTACTGGCATTAACAGTAGCTCCACCCAAAGCCTCAAGGCTAACCTTTTCTCCGGTCACTGCTTCAACAACATCAGGACCGGTAATGTAACTCTGTCCCAGTCCTTTAACCATTAGAACGAAATCTGTTATTGCAGGGGAATAAACAGCACCCCCTGCAGTAGGCCCAACTATTATTGAAATCTGTGGAATAACCCCTGAATACAGGGTATTCCGGGTGAATATCTCGCCATATCCATTCAGGCTATCAATGCCTTCCTGAATACGCGCTCCCCCTGAGTCCAGTATGCCTACAAAAGGAGCTCCGTTACTCGCCGCCAAATCCAGCACCTTGCATATCTTCTGGGAGGCAACCTCTGATAGAGAGCCGCCTAAAACAGTGAAATCCTGTGAAAATGCAAAGCAGAGACGATTATTAACCTTGCCATAGCCAACAACCACCGAGTCACCAGTATATTTCTGTTCTGCCATTCCAAAATCGACACAACGATGAGTGACGAAGGGGTCTATTTCCTCAAAAGTTCCAGCGTCAAAGAGAAGGTCCAGTCGTTCTCGGGCGGTTAATTTACCCTTGCCATGCTGCACTTCAATTCGCCTGGAACCACCACCCTGTTTTGCCTTTTCTCTGTATTCATTCAGTTGAGTCAATCTCTGTTTATTACTCATAGTCATTCCTTTCCGTCCATTTATGTTGATATATTAATGGCTTACCCTGCTATAATCAATCTCATGCTATATCATAGCAGATACAAAGAGACCAACCTGGCCTATACCCGCTGTGGTAATTTCACATTCCGCTGGGGGGAGAGAACTTACATCATGGGAATTATTAACATCTCTCCCGATTCTTTCGCTGGCGATGGTATAAGTAACAATGTTGAGACGGCTGTAGCTCAGGCAAAACGAATGGCGTCTGAGGGAGCTGACATCATCGATATTGGCGGAGAATCCACAAGACCGCAGTCATTGCAAATATCAGTGGATGAGGAATTATCCCGTGTAAGTCCTATATTGAAGAGGCTAAGAACGGAGATATCACTGCCAATAAGCATCGATACCTATAAACTGGAGGTGGCACAGCAAGCCCTGGAGACAGGTGCCCACATGATAAACGACATCTGGGGTCTGAAACATGAGCCCCACATGGCAGAGCTTGCGGCTCAAAATGGAGTGCCCATTATCCTGATGAGTAACCAGCGAGATATCTCCCCGAAACACGAAATCATCTTCCCAGACATCATATCCACTGTAATCTCCTGTCTGAAGCAGAGTATAGAGCAAGCCCTCATGGCTGGAGTGCCACGGGAAAACATTATCATTGATCCAGGAATCGGCTTTGGCAAGACACAAGAACAAAATATAGAGTTGATGGGCCGTCTTGATGAACTGCAGATTTTACATAAGCCTATCCTTTTGGCCAGCTCTCGCAAATCGATGATAAGCTCCATACTCAACCTGCCACCTGAGCAATGCCTGGAGGGCACACTAGCTACCACAACCATTGGTATCGCCAGCGGCATTGATATAGTTCGGGTACACGACGTTAAAGAGACAGTCCGTGTCTGCAAAATAAGCGATGCTATCTTCAGAGGACAAAATTAAAATGGCTACCGCTTACCTTGGCATTGGGTCAAACATGGGGGAGAGAGAAATAAACCTGCTAAAGGCATTATCTCTGCTTAGTCAGGCAACCCGACTAATTAAAACTTCTTCCATATATGAAACCAAGCCAATGGGCTATGAGAAGCAGGCATCTTTTCTCAACATGGTTTGCCGGGTCTCAACCAGACTGAAACCAGTTGATTTACTTCGTTCTATAAAACAAATAGAGAATAATCTAGGCAGGATACCCAGTTTTCGCAACGCACCCCGTATCATCGACATCGACATCCTTCTCTATGACAATACCATTGTAAAAACAAGAGAGCTGGTTATACCACATCCTCGCCTCGTTGAACGTGCTTTTGTTCTCATCCCACTGGCAGAGATCGCCCCAAAATTGGTCCATCCTGAACTAGAAGCAAGTATTGCTGAGTTAGCCCATAGTGTAACAGGACAGGAAGGAGTGCATAAATTCAATAAGGAGGTCCCCTGATGTATCAATTGTTTATAGAGGAACACTTCGATGCTGCTCATCTTCTTCGCGATTATCACGGTAAGTGTGAGAATATGCACGGGCACCGATTCAAGGTGGTAATACGACTGAAGGCGACAAAACTTCAGCAGAACGGACTGGCTTACGATTTCGCCCTGTTAAAACGGTCTTTGAGAGAGACCCTGGCTCGCTATGACCATGCCTTCCTCAATGAAATAACTCCTTTTGACATTATAGAACCTTCATGCGAGAACATCGCCGCTACCCTGTATGACGAACTCCTGCCTCAATTCGCAAACCTGCCAGTCACATTGACACACGTGGAGATATGGGAAACTCCTTCAACCGGAGTGTCTTACAGTCGTTAGACTTTTATTGAAGTTATTCCGGCGGCAACAGATTTGGAATTGAGTCCTCGATGGGATAGAACTGCAGGCAGTTGGGACAGTACAATGAACCACCGATAATCTCATCTCCCTCCTGTTTCTCAATGTTGAGTTGTAACTCCCCTTTACAAACAGGGCAGGCAAGAATCTCCATTAGCTCTTTATTCATAGCAAGTATGGATTATAGCACCAGTAGGGTTGTTTAAAGAATATTACAGAATGAAAACCCAACGGGCATAACGATATCTGAGGTGCTATAATTGTTTTTAGTTCTTTGGAGGATGAAATGACAGTTCAATTTAAAAAGACATATAAAGACATCAATGCGGAGATGTTTCTCGACGAGATACGTGACCTTTTGCAACAGCAGGGAATATTGGTTGGAGAGGAAAAATTGCAGACCTACTCGCTACCCAGCGGAGCAACACAATCACGCGTCACTCTTAGCATGAATACAGGAACTGAACAAAATAAATGTGGCAGCGTTCATATTATGGGAACACCTTCTGGTAAAACACAGATGTTTATGAGCTTTGATGAAGGCAAGGTACCTCAGGAGACCATTAGCTCTCTTCAGGAAAGCATTGACCTGGTCTTTGATTCATACGAGATCAAGTGGTGAAGCTTGAAAGAAAGTAGGCAGGGGAATCGCGAAGAGCGCCGCATAAAGAAGCGAAGGAAGATGCCTTTGCACGGTAAAAGTCTGGCTAAAGTCTACAGGGACGCCATAGCCAAGAGAACAAAACGAGCCTGAGAACATTCTTTGAGCATCATAAGGATTCTTTGCGGAGACGCTAGAGCAAAGATCAAATAGTTTCAGCTACGCATCGCTTTGGACTTCTTCCACCATATGAAGGTAAACAGCGACAGGCTAACAGTAATCAACGCCATGGCACTGAACACGGTATTGATACCGACCATGTCCATAAAATATCCAGCAACAGGCTGTATGAGACTGGAACCTTCCATGCTCAAACCGAAATAGAAGCCAAAGACTGTAGCCATCAACGCTGGAGGTGTATAAGCCACTAGT
Source organism: Dehalococcoidia bacterium (assembly GCA_030602865.1). Next base: position 7,597 of record JAUVYX010000011.1, read on the forward strand.
AATGGCTGCATCGTTGATTGCCTCATATTCATCAACAGTCCAAGTAACACCATCACCGTTACCAATCCAACACCAAAGGACAACCTGGTAGCCAGAAATAATACAGGCCCGGTAACAACCAGCACCAGTACCAATGCCTTTTCCCGATCCCACCTGTCGGAGAGCCATCCTCCCAGTAAGCTACCTACAATGCCTCCACCTCTCACAACCCCCAACCACATCGCAGCATGAACAGCTGCTATACCATGCTTATCGGCCAGGTAGACTGCGATGAAGGCCATTGCAGAGCCAACCACCAATTGGAAGATAATTACCAGTATGACGAGCATTGCTATAGGGCGAAGAGTATGACTGATTAGACGGAATTTACCAGTCTTTCTGTTTTCAACATTAACAGTATCCTCTTTTGAAGATTTTATTTCTATGCCAGCTCTTTCTTCAATGCCAGTATTTCTCCGTCCCTTAAATTTGAACAGCATTAGAAATGTGGCCAGCAATACAGGTATGGGAAGAATTATAAAAGCGAAGCGCCAGCCGAGCATATCAGCAATAATGCCTCCAAGAACAGGGCTGGCACTGAAACCAATACTACCACCTAGCATGTGTATAGCTATAACTCTTCCATGCCTATCCTTATCAAAATAACTGGTCAGCATTGGCGTTGCTGATGGATGATATCCACCGGAAAATATCCCCATCACAACAAGGGTAGCAAGCATAATACTGTATGTGGGACTGAATCCAAAGGCTATGGCGCTGAGACCCACGCCTCCCATACCAGTGGCTATTATTCTCCGTCGACTGTATTTATCAGCAAGCCATCCCCCAAAGAACTGTGATATACCTGAGGTGATAGTAAAAGCAGAGATGAGTAATCCTGTCTGTAAATAGTTGAGCCCCATTGAATCCCGAATTATCGGCAGCAATCCCACCAGGAGACCGGCAACCATATCATGGCTGGCATGAGTATATCCAAAGAAGGCAGCAATACTTCCTCCCCATTCTCGAAAACCTCGCTTTAACCTTACATTACTTGACAACTGTATTCATAGCTCCATCATGATATATCACATCACCGTTGCTCACATGACAACGCTGCTAGCATTCCGTTAAAAATTGAGAGGCTAATAAAAGATTTAGTGTCTGATTAGTAACTATCGACATTATTCTAACAGAGCAAGCATAAGTAAAGATACACCAGCATTAATAGGTCGCTTCATGCTATGTTTAAGAATGGATTTTTCCCTTTAACCTTGTAAATTGATAGCCATACTAACCAGGTGCTAGTATTCGACCATACAAACTGAGATATGCTCAAGATAAGGGAGGCTAATAATGGGAGATCGTGTTAAAGGGAAAATAGCTATTGTCACCGGTGCTGGTTCTATAGGCCCAGGTATAGGAAATGGTAAAGCCTCGGCTATCCTCTATGCACGAGAGGGAGCCATGGTCATGCTGGTTGACCGCAATCTTAAAGCAGCCGAGGAGACCATGCACATTATTGAAAAAGAAGGCGGGGACTCTTTTACCTTCGAGGCTGATGTTACCATTCCTGGTGACTGTAAAAGCATAGCAGAGAAATGCATCGAGGTTTTCAAAACAATCGATATTCTCCACAACAATGTTGGCATTGAGATACCAGGCGGAGTAGTAGAAACGACTGAAGAAACATGGGATAGGGTAATGAATGTGAATTTAAAAAGCATGTACCTGACTACGAAATACGTGCTGCCCTATATGGAAAAACAGGGAAACGGTTCCATAGTAAACATCTCATCGCTGAATGCCATTAGGACTCTGCCAAGCTGTATCAGCACTCCCTACGCAGTAGCTAAGGCAGGAGTCATCGCATTGACCAGGGAAATAGCCATCCAGTATGCAGCGAAAGGAATACGGGCAAATGCTATATTGCCTGGACTGATGAACACACCCCTTGTGGCAGCCACCATCATGGACTCCTACGGCGGCGACATCGAAAAGGCGATGAAGACAAGAGATGCCATGTGCACTACAGGAAAGCAGGGTGAAGCATGGGATGTCGGCTACGCAGCTCTGTTCCTCGCCTCAGATGAGGCAAAATACATCAATGGCGCTGCCTTGCTTGTTGATGGTGGACTCACCCAAATCTGGCGTTAGCCACATACAGAGGCACAGTATCAGTTATTATAGTCAACTGAGATTTGTATGAATAACCTGGGAACACTGGCATTTAATCCGATGGTTTCGTAGACGAAAGAGAACCTGGCATTTTGCCATCAACCAGCGGCACCAGGCAGACAAAACGAAAGACATCTTTCCCTGCATTATTGAAGCAGTGTTTCTCTCCAGGCTTAATATAGATAGCATCCCCTTCTCTCAATGATGTTTCTGTCTGCTCCCCCTTGACCATACCCTTCCCTGAGATAATAAAAACCTCATGCTCCCATGGATGAGAATGGAATGGAGTCGCGCTTGCAGGCTTCAATTCAAAGACACGCATGACGAAGTTCGGCACACCATCATCGGGACCAGCCACAACATGCATCATCACCCCAGGCAATTCCTCTTTGCCTTTCACTTGACGATAGTTCTGAATTTTCATATCAGCCTCCTCGCTAACATAAATTCTGCAAGACAAAACACCCTGATTACTAATTATAGACAATAATATCATTATCCATCAAGAAGTCTGTACTGTTCTCCAGGGAAGCCCTTTACAGGTTGCAAATAAATGCTACAATAGTTCCAATTAGTATTATCAAGGAGGTGGCAACCATGGATATAGCTTGGTTCCGAGATCTGATAATCTGTATCTCAGGTATAATGGCAATTGTAGTACTAATCCTGTTTATGGTGTTAATGATTAAAACATATCGTAAATCCAAGTCTGTACTATGTTCAGTAGAAGCTACTTCAAAGAACCTTCAAGAAATCAGTTCCGTATTACGGGAGAAAATATTTACACCCTTTGCCGAGATGGGAACTTTCATC
>JAUVYX010000159.1 GCA_030602865.1 Dehalococcoidia bacterium
TTCTCACCGATGTTATAGCTGATTACCTATTTACTCCTTCCCCTGATGCGGATGAAAATCTGAAACGGGAAGGCATAGCTGAAGAGAAGGTTTTTCTGGTTGGTGATGTTATGGTGGACAGCCTGCTGCATAATAAGGACAAGGCTTCGAAATCGGATATATTGGAAAGATTAGGCCTGGTGGCCGAACACCAGTCGCCAATTACTAAATCTGAATCTAAATCTTATTCTCAACCAGTTACTCCCTACGCCCTGTTAACCCTGCATCGTCCCAGTAATGTAGACAATGAGGAGAGCCTGTCGAGAATTGTTGAAGCCCTGAAGGAGATATCACGGAGGATACCTATAGTTTTTCCGGCGCATCCGCGCACACGTAAGCAACTTAAAATGTTTGGCATGGAGCATTACTTTAAAAACTCTTTGATTCGTGACTATCAACTTGCAACAAATGACCAGGGACTGCAGATTACTGGGAATGGCATTTATCTTATTGAGCCACTTGGCTACCTTGACTTTCTTAACCTGGAAATGAATGCCAGGTTTGTGATGACTGATTCAGGTGGCATTCAGGAGGAAACTACGGTTCTGGATATTCCATGTTTGACGTTGAGAAACACAACGGAAAGGCCAATCACTATAGCCAGGGGAACTAATACGCTGGTCTGGAATGATACTCAGAAGATTATAGAAGAAGCGTTGAAGATATTGGATGGAAAGGGCAAGAAAGGAAGTTGTCCCGAACTCTGGGACGGAAGAACGGCGGAGAGGATTGTGGAGATGCTTACAAATGGGTTACGAAAAAGGTGACTTTTGGGTAAGCGAAAAAGCCCAGGATGATGTGATATAGCTTCATAGGTACTTTTAACTCATCGAGGAACAAGTAGAACATGTAGCAAATACAATTGAAAAAGGAGTAGATAGTAGTTCAGAGAAGAACAGGCAATCAGAAACACCCGTATTTAAACTATAACTGAATTGGCACTTCATATCTGACTGCTGAATCATGTCCATATCTGGAGATTATAAACGCTATACTATAGATATAGGTTTTGTTGCGATAGCACAGATAGTAGTAGCCCTACTATACTTTCTCCGTCTGCCCGTCCTGACCAAAATACTTGGAGCTTCCCTTTATGGCACGTGGTCGCTGATCCTGACCCCTATCTCCTTGATCACCCCTCTTGCCATGCTGGGCTTGGGAATGGCCATAGTTCGTTTTCTAGCAGCCGAAAGGGATACCAGCAGGATCCGCGAAGAATTTCTATCAGCAGTTTTCATCATATTTGCTGCCAGCACAATTGCCTCACTCATATTGATTCTTTGTTCAAGCCTTTTTGCTTCATCCGTCCTTGGCGACGTCGGCAGGTCTGATTTAGTCAAGCTGGCTGCTTTTATGATTCTTACTCAGTCACTGAGCCAGATAAGCATTGCTTTCTTCCGTACTTTTCGACAGATGAAGTTCTATTCCGTGTTGTTAGCAGCTAAAGCAGCGGTAGAGCTGGGATTAATGGCTTTATTCCTTCATCTTGGATGGGAATTGACAGGCCTTGTAATTGCTCTATTGATCGGAGGCCTGATGTCTACAATAATGGCACTTTCTGTCGTTATCAAGCAAATTGGCTTCCGAATCCCTCGCTTCAGCAATATGAAAGACTACCTGAGATATGGTATCCCTCTGATGCCCAATGACGCTATAGTGTGGATAATTTTTTTCAGCAACCGCTACATTATCGGGTATTTCTTGCAGTTGGGGGATGTTGGCATATATGTTGCTGCCTGTGCGGTTGCTAACATCATCTTTCGTCTTATTGGGCCAGTGGTAGCAGTGCTTTTCCCTGCTATCTCACAATCCTACGATAACAACGATATTATCAAGACTCAGAATTATTTTAAATACTCTTTGAAATATCTGATGATGATTTCCATACCTTCAGCCTTCGGCCTGTCTGTCCTCGCCGTACCACTTCTTCAGGTTTTTACAACCTCGGCATTTATTTCTGGTAGCACTGTTATCCCTTTCATAGCCTTTGGGCTTGTCATCTTCAGTTTCCATCGAATAGGCTCATATATTTTTCACCTGGTTAAGAAGACCTATTTGTTAGTAATACTGCTCAGTGTTTCGGCAATATTGAATATTGGATTGAACCTGTTACTGATTCCAAGAATGGGCATTCTCGGCGCGGCTATTGCCAGTTTTATTGCCTACGTAGTTCTGGGCATATCTACAATAGTTATCGCCTTCCGGTATTTTAATTTTGACCTGGGTTTTTCCTTTATAGGAAAGAGCATTCTGTCTTCTAGCATAATGGCACTTGTCATCTGGCTTATCGCTCCCTCGGAAATATCAAAGATCATAATATCAATCCTTCTTGGAGCAGCCATATACTTTGCTATAATCTTTGTGTTGAAGGGGATTACAAAAAGAGAACTAAGTTTGATAAAAGAAAGCTTGGCTGAATTCCGTAGGAAATGACAGGCATAGGCAGGGGAGTTACAATATATCATTTGTAGGAAAAACTTCCGATAACTGTGAGAGGGTGACAAGGATGTTTCATAGATTAATATTCAAAGTTGGCAATAACATAAAAAGGCCTGGTGTGATTCAGGACTACAACCGTTTTCTCAAAACACAGTGGCTGCCTTTTGAAGAATTAAAAGGGATGCAGGAGCAACAACTCTCAAGAATAATAGAACATGCTTATGAGAATGTACCTTACTATACGAAACTATTTAATAAATTGGGGCTAACTCCCAGTGACATTACCATTATTGAAGACCTGGAAAAGCTTCCGATATTAACCAAGCAAACTATTAAAGAAAACTGGCAGGATTTTATTCCTGATAATCTAAATAGCGCAACAGGTGGCTCAACTGGGACTCCTCTTAAATATAGGATGTCAATACATGACTCATGGAGAGGAATGAGTTTGTTATATCGTGGCTGGGGATACGGAGGCTATAAATTAGGAGATAAAGTTGCTATTATCGCTGGTTCTTCGCTAATTTCAACAACCAAATCCACAATTTATAAAAAAATGCAAAACTTTTTTTTAAATTGCCGTAATTATTCTTCCTTTGATATGAGTCAACGAAATCTGTTTAATTATTTTTATGACATTAATAACTGGAAGCCTGACATTATCAGAGGCTATGCATCTTCTATCTCTCTCTTTGCCAAATTTATTAAAGAAAATAATCTAAAACTTAATTTTCAGCCCAAAGCTATATTTACTACTGCTGAGAAATTATTTGACAGGCAAAGAACTCTAATAGAGCAGATTTTCTGTGTTAAAGTTTTTGATAATTACGGTCTCAATGACGGTGGGATTTCAGCCTACGAATGTAAACAACATTGTGGAATGCACGTAGATATGGAAAGAGCTATTTTAGAGATAGTTGATGATGAGTGCAAGCAGATTGTTAACCAAGAAGGCAGAATTTTGGCTACCAGTTTATATAATTACGCCCTGCCATTTATAAGATATGATACTGGAGATTTGGGCGTCCTTTCTGATTCCGAATGCCCCTGCGGCCGAAAAACGCCGCTTCTTAAGGGAATATCTGGACGGGTCACCGATTTTCTGGAATTAAACAATATAATTATTG
>JAUVYX010000046.1 GCA_030602865.1 Dehalococcoidia bacterium
TGTATGCTTTTAGTTCTTCCGCTACCCTGTCAATTAAAACAGGTGGAAATACGCCATCCTGTTCGTATATTTTGCGATCTTTTAAAAGGCACTCGGCTGATTCCCAGCATGAAGATGGGAGTTGTGGCAATTTGCTTCGTACCTCCTCGTTATCAGATGAGAAAATGTTCACATCTACATAAAGTTTATTGGCTACTTCTAATGCGTCCTTCATTTCCTGCCCATATCGAGCGGCGACTGTCAATCCTGCCAGCAATAAATGGGCGTTCGCAGAACCATCAGGACTCCGAATTTCTACTGTCTGGCTGTTGATTAAATTAGAATAATGTCTTTTATCCTGAGGATTGGCATCTGCTGCCATACTTGTCCTGGTAGACCAGCCTAATGGTACTCTTACCAATACAGATCGGTTTCTATCGCCCCAGCATATATTTGTTGGTGCTTCTTGGTGAGGCACAAGCCTTAAGTAGGATGTAGGAACAGTATTCCCGAAAGCTGTTAAGGAACTGGCCAAGCTTAGATACCCTGCGATGGTTTTTCTGGCAATATCGGTCAACTGGCCTTCTTTTGTCATCACAGAATGACCATTTCTGGTTAACTTAGTATGGATATGAAGTCCGCTGCCAGCTTGCCCTACCAGAATTTTAGGAGCAAAAGTGACGGTTAGGCCATGCTTGTATGCAGTCATCCTTAGCATCCACTTAGCAATTACGATTTGATCAGCCGCATCTTCAATGGGAACAGGGAGTAATTCAATCTCTTGTTGCTCCATATCACAACCATCGGCGCGAATATTGCCTACCTCCGAGTGACCGTATTTCACTGCTAACCCTGCCCGTGTAGTCGCCTGCATAGTCTCACATCTTATATTTTCTCCCTGTAAGAACGGGGCAGACTCATGATAACCTTTCTGAGTTTCAACAGAGTAGGGATGCTCACCATTATACAGGATGTAGTATTCCAGTTCGCCCATAGCCTTAAGGCTCAGGCCTGTGCTTTGCGTTAATGTCTCATGGGCTTTTCTCAAAATATTCTCGGGAGAGCTTGCTAATGGTATTCCATCGCTTGTGTAGTAAGAACAGAGAATGTCAATAGTTGGAAGAGAAGCAAAGGGATTTACATAGGCTGTTCTATATCGTGGAATCACATATAAATCACTTGAGGCCGTATCTATGCAGGGCAGGAGACTCGACCCATCCACCTTTTCTCCCCCATCAAGTATTCGCTCAAGGTGGGCTCTGTTGCCAACGACGAAGTTCAAGGTTTTTAACCTGCCATCTCCGCCCAGGTAACGGAAGTTTATCATCTGGATTCCTTTCGCTTTAATAAATCTTGCAATATCGCGTCTGGTGAAATCCGTGGCTGGTTTGTTAAGAAATTGTGCCATGCTATTTGTATAGATCGTCATTATTACCTCCGTATAGCAGTACGACAAAAACTCATTCAGGGATTAATAAATATAGATAGAAACCGATTGCGAGCATTATTTTATATCAATGATTGAGCAAAATGCTTACCGTAGAGAAACCAGGGGATTCTCTCTGATTGGCAGTTATTATACTACTGCATCAGGACAATCACAATGCTTTTTTATCGATCCCTGGAGTTTTTATATGGTAACTGTCTCTCACTGTCGGTTAGAAGTTATTGGGTCTGTATTTCTCCTGGTAACTCGCTCTGGCAGGCAAATTTACCGCTGGAGCTAAATACTCTATAATTCGATGGCGTGAAGATAAATGAACTACATTCATGGGAATTAAGTTATTCTCAGGCTCGTGAGATACAGAAAGAATTAGCGGGGTTGGTGGTATCCAGCAGTAAAGCTATTAATCCCCGGATAATTGCTGGCGTCGATGTATCTTCTAATCGTTTTAGTACTAAAGGTGTTGCCGCAGTAGTGGTGCTTGATTACCCTGGGCTTAATGTGATTGAAGTTGAGATAGAGGAAACTGAACTGCCTATTCCCTATATTCCGGGCTTATTATCCTTTCGTGAATGTCCACTTATTTTGGCTGCCTGTGCCAGATTACAGCATATCCCCGATCTTTTCATGGTTGATGGTCAAGGGATCGCCCATCCCAGACGCCTGGGGATTGCCTCACACCTGGGGCTTTTTCTCGATGTGCCATCTATAGGTTGCGCCAAATCAATTCTCTGTGGCAATTATGAGCCTCTGGGAGAAGAAATTGGTTCCTGTGCCGAGTTAATTGATAAAGAGGAGATTATTGGAGCGGTGTTGAGGACAAAATGTAAAACCAAACCTGTGTATGTTTCCATTGGCCATAAGATCGATATTGATTCAGCACTGTATTGGGTAAGAAAATGTTGCCGTGGCTATCGTCTCCCTCAACCAACGCGTTTGGCTCACCTGGCGGCTGGTGGAAATCTAATAGTCTGAGTTAAACTACTATCGGAGAATCAATTTTATAAGGAGCGTAATGGAAGAGCAAGTAGAAGAATTAAAGGCTTTACGCCGTCGAATTTCAGATATAATGGTGCATCTTTGACTTCCCTGCCTTAGAAAAAGAGATTTCTCATATAGAGGAAGAATCAGCCGACCCCAATTTTTGGAATGATTCAGTCACTGCTCAGCAAGTGATGCGTCGCCTGGGTGCTAAGAAGAATGTAATAGAAATGTGGCGAGGAGTGGAAAAGGAAGTTATAGAACTCCATGACATGATTGTGTTGGCTGTAGAAGAAGCTGATGAGCAGCTGCAGTCGGAGCTAAAAGAGGAGTCAGAGCAGCTGCGTGCACGATTTGAGCAAATGGAAACCCGATTGCTTCTCAATGGTGATTATGATGAGAGAGATGCCATGCTTACTTTCCATGCTGGTGCAGGTGGCACAGAATCTCAGGACTGGGCGAACATGTTACTCAGGATGTATCAGAAGTGGGCTGAGGGGCATGGTTATAAGGTGGAGATTCTGGATATTTCTCCCGGAGAAATTGCCGGAATTAAAAGCGCCATAGTTGAAATTAGGGGAGATTATGCCTATGGCTATCTTAAGAGTGAGCATGGAGTTCACAGGTTAGTTCGACTTTCTCCTTTTGATGCTGACCATGCTCGTCATACCTCTTTTGCCCTGATTGAGGTTCTTCCAGAGGCAGAGAAGGAGAAGGACCTTGAGGTTAATCAGGAAGATCTTAGGATAGATACCTTCAAGTCTAGTGGACCAGGTGGACAACATATGCAGAAGACTAGCAGTGCAGTGAGGATAACCCATCTTCCTACAGGGATAGTAGCTATCTGCCAGGGAGAGAGGTCTCAGCATCAAAATAAAGAAACAGCTATGAAGATTCTGTATGCTCGTCTTCTGGAATTGAAACGAACTGAAAAGGAAAAGAGAAAAGCAGAACTCAAAGGGGAACGTATTGAGGCAGGATGGGGAAGCCAGATCAGGAGCTATGTATTGCATCCATATAAGATGGTAAAGGATCATCGAACAAAGCATGAAGTTGGCAATGCTGAAGCTGTTTTGACTGGAGACCTGGATGGTTTCATCGCTGCCTATCTCCATTCTAAGGTTGCTAAAGAAATATGATCAAACATATCTTACTGATATTAACTTTTCTATTCACATTGACATTGTCGACAGTCCCTTCGGTTGCCAGTGCAGACAGTGGCTTTTCAGTGCTGGAGGAAGGAGTGGAACTTGCTTTCCCTGAGAAGATTATTTTCCATCTCGAAGCCCAGAGTGCTGTTGATATTGTTAATGCTCGTCTTCATTACCAGGTATCCAGGATGAATTATGCTAAGGTTATCAGTGAGGGATGGCCTGACTTTGTTCCTGCAGAAAGAATAGAGACCAGTTGGGTGTGGGATATGAGAAAATCAAGCTTACCACCGGGGGTAACCATAACATACTGGTGGACCATTGAAGATGCTGCTGGAGAGTTTTTACAGACCACTCCTCTTACGCTGAATTTCGATGACCTGCGCTATAATTGGAAAAGTCTGACTGAAGGACAACTCGCTATTTATTGGTATGAAGGGGACGAACATTTTGCACAGGAGCTAATGGATGCCTCTCAGCGGGGGTTGCTCAGATTGCGCAGTGACATTGGCACCTTTCCTGAAAAACTGATCAAGATATTTATCTATGCCTCAGCGAACGATTTGCGAGGAGCCATGATATTTTCTCAAGAATGGACTGGTGGTGCTGCCTTCACTGAATTTGACACAATAGTAATTGGTGTTTCACCAGGTAATATTGATTGGGGGAAAGAGGCTTTAGTTCATGAACTAACTCACATGGTTGTGCATCAGGCTGTTTTTAGTCCTTATGGACAACTGCCTACCTGGCTCGATGAGGGTTTAGCTATGTACAATGAAGGTGATCTCTCCTTTTCTCTCCAATCCCGACTGGATGAGGCGGCAAAAGCGGATAGGCTCATTTCCGTACGCAGCTTATGCAGTTCCTTTTCCGCTGAGCCTGAAGAAGCCTATCTTTCCTATGCTGAAAGTTATAGTCTGGTGGAATACCTTCTTGTTAATTACGGGCAGGACAAAATGCTCAATCTGTTAACCTTGTTTAAGGATGGTAGTACCTATGATGAGGCTTTGAGCCAGGTTTATGGATTTGATGTATTCGGGCTTGATACTCGATGGCAGGAGACGTTGACAGTCCCAGTGGTCCAAACCGCTAAAACATGGATGCACCCTGCCTTGATAGCGATGTTATCGGCGTTAATCACAGTATCACTTCTAGCTGTTGCATTAGCTTTAGAAGAGAGAGATTGGCGGAGGGCACGTGCGTAATATTCGTTTCAGGAAAAAAGAAAAACGAATGGTAGCTAAAGAGAAAAACGAATGGCGCATATTGATAGTTTGCCTTGCCGTCGTAACACTATTTTCCTCGATTGCCTGTCAACCTGTTCAGACTCCCTACAACCATGATGTGCTCAATCTCTATGGTGCGGGTCCCGCAACGCTTGACCCTGCCATTTCTGCTGATACGGTTTCTCATAGCTATGTCATGCAGGTTTTTAGTGGACTGCTGCGCCTTGATGAAGAGCTGGAAGTAGTGCCTGATATTGCTGAGAAATGGGAGGAGAGCCAGGATGGCAGAACTTATACCTTTTACCTTCGACAGGGAGTAAAGTTTCGCGATGGCAGGGAGGTCATGGCTGAGGATTTCAAGTATTCCTGGGAACGAGCTTGTAATCCTGAGACAGGTTCTCGGACAGCGGCTACATATCTAGGCGATATCGTTGGAGTACAAAAAGTACTGGAAGGAGAGACGACGCAAATCTCGGGGGTAAAAGTCATCAGTGATTATGTGCTGGAGGTGACTATTGATGCCCCTAAGGCTTATTTCACGTGTAAATTGACTTATCCTACTGCCTTTGTGGTTGATAGAGATAATGTGCAGGCAGGAGAGGGCTGGTGGCGCCAGCCTGGTGGGACAGGTCCTTTTATACTGGAAGAATGGATTCCTGGCGATGTTCTGGTTTTAAAGCGAAACGAGCATTACTATGCTGAGTTGGCTAAAGTGGAGCGAGTTGTCTTTCATCTTCTGGCTGGAATGCCCATGGTCATGTATGAAAGAGCTGAGATAGATGTTACCTCTGTTTAACAGAATTACATTGACATGGTAGAAGATACAGCAAGCTCCTTCAATCGTGAGCTGGAGTTAACTCCTGAGCTCAGTTTTTACTATGTTGGCTTTAATAATAAAAAAGCGCCATTTGATGATGTGAATATTCGCCGGGCTTTCTGTCATGCCGTAGATAAGGAGCGAATCATTAGCTTGATATTGAGAGGAATGGTAACTGAAGCAGAAGGCATTTTGCCCCCAGGTATGCCAGGGTATAATGCTGACCTTGAGGGGCTTGAATTTGATTTGCAAAAAGCGAAGGAGCTTATCGCTGCCTCGAAATATGGCGATACAGAGAACTTCCCCCCGATTACAATTACTGTTCCTGGTTATGGCAACAATATTTCCGAGTATCTAGGAGCCATTATTGAAGATTGGCGGAAAAACCTTGGGGTTGAGGTATCGGTGAGACAACTGGAATCTGATAATTTTCTGTACCATGTTAAAGAGGAAAATGATGAGATATTTATGCTGGGATGGGTGGCTGATTACCCCGATCCTTACAACTTTCTGGATGACCTTTTCCATTCCGGCAGTGAGAACAATTCTTTTAGCTACAATAATCCGGAAATAGATGAGTTGCTGAATGCTGCTGCGAGTGAGCAGGATGCAGCCCTGCGGCTGTCTCTGTACCAACAGATTGAGAAACAAATAGTTAATGAGGCTCCCTGCTTGCCTTTTTCATTCGGCATGAACTATATCCTGGTGAAGCCATATGTAAAAGACTATGTGATAAATCCTATGGGCATTGCTGATTTAAGGCGGGTTTACATCGAAAGAGATTAGTGTTTTCAGCTTCAACATTTGGCTGGCAGATTTTGCCATAGCTCTTCTATTCTGGCTTCAAGCTGACTCAAATTGCCATCGTTGTAAATCAGCTCATCGGCGTATTCCATCTTTTGTTGTACAGGCATCTGTGTTTTAAGTCGGGCAAGGATACTGGCTTTCGTGTTTCCTTTGTAGTTGGTAAGTCTCTGAATTACTTTTTCCTCTGAAGTTACTACTAGCCAAATTGTATCCACCAGGTCTTTCCAGCCTGCTTCAATAAGCAGGCTGGCCTCAAAGGCAACAGTTTCCACTTTCTGTTGGCGACAGGAACTGATTTGTTCCATGGCTGTCTTGCGTATTTGTGGGTGTACGATGTTATTTAATCTGACCAGCGATGCAGGGCAGGAGAACACGAGTTCCCCCAGCTTCTGGCGGTCTATTTCATTATCTGTCCCGACTATAGTTCGGCCAAAGGTGTCGATTATCTCTTGCCAGGTTGAACTATATGGTCGATAAGCTCGATGTCCCAGCTTATCGGCATCAATAACCACAGCCCCGAGCCTGTTCAGAACCCGGCATACAGTGCTTTTTCCGCTGCCTATGTTGCCAGTAACTCCAATTATGATCATTTGTAATCTAA
>JAUVYX010000074.1 GCA_030602865.1 Dehalococcoidia bacterium
TGTTTCTACTCCCAGTTCCTTGGGGACGGTTCCGCGGCAGACGAATATCGCCTGTGCCATGGGTGGTGTCATGAACGCCATTTGCAGGTTGACATATATCATGATAGCAAACCATACCTCATCGAAGCCGAGTTCTGGCAGGATGGGCATGACGATTGGAATCATTATGAATAGAATTGGCAACCAGCTCATCAGGAACCCGAGGAGAAAGATGACGAACATTATAATAGCAAATGCTCCCCATCTGCCTCCAGGCGCGGCCAGTACGAGGTCACGTACTACAAAACCGCAGCCTATCCTGAGGAACACACCGACCATACCTATGGAGAAAAAGGCTATACAAAGTGAGAAGCTGGTGACACGTAGTGCCTGCAGCAGGCTGGACTTGAATTTTTCCAAGGTCAGCTTGCGATAGGCGAGGGCGAGAGCAAGAGAAGCCACGACACCAGTTCCAGCCGCCTCAGTCGGAGGTGCTATGCCCAGGAAGATGACTCCCAGGACGGACATTATAATTAACAACGGTGGCACTACTCCCTTCCCAAGCAGTTTTAGCTTGGTACTGAAGGAAACACCTAACTCATCAGGAGGAGCGCCAGGGGCTATGTGGGGTTGCAGAAAAGAGCGGACTATTATATAGGTGGCATACAACCCTGCCAGCATAAAGCCTGGCATGAAGGCACCCATGAAGAGCTTTCCTACCGATATGTCAGCCAGCGGGCCCAGGATGATTATCATCACGCTGGGTGGAATCAGGATTCCCAGTACCCCACCAGCACAGGCTGCGCCGGTTGCCAGCGATTTGCTGTAACCACGCCTTACCATGGGTCCAACTGCCAGGATAGTGAGTGTGCTGACCGCGGCAGTGATGACGCCCAGGCAGGCGGCAAGCATAGCGCCGAGCAGCACAGTAGTCACCGCCAGTCCTCCTCTTAATCTGCCCAGGATCACCGACAGAGCATTATACATTCCGTCGGCTACCCCCGAATCGGCGAGGATGATTCCCATCAACACGAATAAGGGAAGAGCAAGTAGCGGATAGTTTAGCGCAATTATGATGCCCCTCTGGTACATCAGCTCAAAGACTGGTGTACCCATGGTAAAGTACCCGATGATGAGTCCTACGCTACCCAGTGTAATAGCTATGGGAAATCCTGACATGATAGCAATTATTATCGAAAGGAAGAATATTAGCGTAATTAGTTCTATGCTCATATTTCTGCCTCCACGATTTCCTGTTCGTGCGGGCGTCTCCCATACTTCAGAAAGTAAATATCACGTATGGTTTCTGCCACAAACTGCAGGAACAGTAATATAAGTCCGATGACGAGGATTGTCCGTAATGGAGCTGCCGGTGGGTACCAGTGGCTCATGGTCATGCTTTCATTTTTAACCCAGGCAAAAACCATCCAGTTCCATGCCGTATGCAGGAAGATAGCGAAAACAGGGAAGAAGAGCACAAATGTCAGGACCACATCGATTAAAGCCCTGGTTTTAACGGAGAATTTGTTGTAAATCACATCTATTCGAATATGAGAGCGATGTAATCTAACGTATCCCCAGCCCAGCGCATTGATTGACGCTCCCAACATTTGTGCTGTTTCATAGGCCCATACTACGCCATAACTGAAGACATATCTCATTATAATCTCATAGAATACGACTGCTACAAGAGCCAGAAGTAGCCACTTGGCTGCCTGGCCCATCCACTCGTTTGCGCTATCTATAACCCTCAGATATGTCCTCATCTATTGAATTCCTTTGGTGCAGTTCATTACACCTGAGGAGTTTCCAGAGCCAGCATGTTCATGTACTTGTCTCTGAAATCTCTAATGGATGTTACTACTTCCTTGTAGAATGGATCTTTTGCTGCTTTCGCATCGTAGAATTCTTCGGCTGCGGCAACAAAAGCAGCATCAATTTCTATTGGAGTCTTTTGAACTACACAACCGAAGTCGATAAATTTCTGTAGTGCTTCGACATTCATGTTGGACATGTAGTTCTGGCCCCATGACTTGTTTGCCCGCGCGCAGGCTTCGAGCAATGCCTGGTTCTGTGGTGAAAGTGCATCCCATGCATCCTGGTTTACCCAGAACATGTGAGGGTCAGTAGCGGCGCGTGTAGTTGAGGCATAATGATACTTGGCTTCCTCATTATGACCGGCACCCCAGTTTCCAGCCCAGGCTGCCGCTTCCGCGCCATCAATTACGCCACGTTGTACGGCTTCATAAATTTCGCCTCCGGGCAGGAAGATGGTTGACATGCCAATCATGTTTAGAATCTCTCCGCCATCGCCCATACATCGCATCTTGAAACCCTGGATGTCAGCGAGTGTTTTATATTCCTTGCTGGAAAAACCCCAAACCTCAGGTCCGCTGTTTAGCATCGGGACTGACAGGATGTGGACATTGTATTCGGAGAAAGCCTCTTCCAATAACTCCTGGCCACCACCCCAGTCTCTCCAGACACCCATGGCCTCGATGTTTAAGCCACCGCACATGGAACTGAACATGCCACCGGTAGGCACGGTGTCCAGGCTGTACGCTGTACAGGTGCTGGCCATTTCAAAAATGGCCTCACTCACTGCCGGCAGTTCCTCTGATTGTGGGCAAATTGAACCTCCGGGGTGGACGTCTATTGTGAAGGCTCCGCCACTTACCTCTCCGACCAGATCAGCAAAATGCTGATGGATGTCAGTTCCGGGAGGAGTAATGTGGGCACTTTGATATGTCCATTTGACGACTTCGTCAGCAGGAGCGGGGGTTGGTGCTGCGGTTGGTGCCGCGGTTGGTGCCCCTGTTGGTCCTGGAGTTGGTTCTGCCGAGGGGGCACAACCAGCCACTACCAGACTTATAATTAATATCGCTGCTACTAATAGCATACCTAACTTGGTTTTCACTAGTTACCTCCTTGATTTTTTAAATAAATTTGTTTGTTCCGCCACGTCATCTACCACCATTTCTTCTTCTATAGGAAATCACCTCCTTATTCTGTATTATTTGAACCAATGTTCTAATTACTTACTCATTTCTTTTTTATTCACCCAGTTTGTGGGCACGCCACCTTTAAGCACTCTGACCACTTCTTCACAGGATCCCTTGCGGGATTTGGCAAAGGATGTTTCGGAGTATGAGGCCATGTGTGGGGTGACCGTCAGCTTTATGTTGTCCAGTGTCAGCAGGGGCTCGTCGGGCTTGGGTGGTTCATCCTCCAGCACATCGAGGCCGGCAGCGGCAATATCTCCTGCTTTCAGGGCATTGTAAAGAGCTTTCTGGTCCACTATGGGGCCTCTGCCAACGTTTATAAGATAAGCAGATTTCTTCATTTTCTTGAACTCTTCTTCGCTGAATGCATGGTAAGTTGATTTCAGCAGAGGGGCGTGTATGGAAATTATGTCGGATGTTTTCAACAGAGTATCAATATCCACCAGCTTAATTCCGAACTGATGTGCCTCTTCCTCTGAAACGACGGGGTCAAAAGCAATAACTTTGAAGCCGAAAGCCTGAACTTTCATGGCGACGGCACGAGCTATATGTCCACAGGCATAAAGTCCCCATGTCTGATCTCTGAAGGGGAAAATAGGGGCGACGTCCTTTAGTTTTTCACGCCACTCGCCATTCTTGGTAGTTTCGTTAAGAGAAACGAGTTTTCTTTGAACAGTGAAGCCCAGTGAAATGGCATGGTTGGATACCTCGTCGGCACACCAGTGTTGAGCTGGCATATTGCTCACATAGATACCTCTCTTAGCAGCGGCAACGATATCCACGTTGTCATAGCCAACACCCGTTCCTGCCACAATTTTACATTTCTTGGCGGCTTCCAGCACACGCTCGGTAACCTTGGTTGGCATTATGATTGCATCGGCATCCGCCACATACTTAACTGCAGTATCCTCATCTGTGTTGGGAGCTATGACTAACTCTGCACCAATCTCCTTGAGAACATCCTTTTCAATCTTGTTGTCGGGGAACATCGTCCTCAACATGACTACTTTGTATTGTGACATCTAATACCTCCTGTTTTTAAAACAACAATAAGTTAACTCAGTTACTAACAATTGTCAATACATTTTTCAATTCATATATTGGTAAATTAATAAAAACAACAAAAAGAAAGGGCTGCCAGTTAAGGCAGCCCTTTCTTTAGCCATTCTATTTATTGCTCTTAGCTTATGTCCAGGGTTGTATCATCTTACTAGGTAGCCAGAGGACGATCTGCGGGAATATTACCAGTAATACTATTGTGAACAGTATTATAAGGACAAAAGGCGTTACTCCCTTTATTACGTCCATGGTGGTCACCCCTGTTTCTGGAGCAGCCAGGTTTGATACCAGGAAGATGGCAAGCGCCATAGGTGGGGTCATAAACGATGCTTGTAGATTGACCATCACCATCAGAGCAAACCATACCGGATCAAAGCCTAAAGGTTCCAGTAGTGGCGATATTATGGGAACCACGATGAAAACTATAGGTATCCATCCCATAAAGAAACCAAGGGCAAAGACAAAGAACATTATAACACCAAAGATTGCCCATTTACCGCCGGGAGTAGACATGATTACGTTTGCTATTACATCAGCGCAGCCCAGGCGCATGAATACACCGATAGCTGCATAGGTCAGACATGACAGGAAGAAGATGTAGCCGCTGACCTTTAGAGTGTCAAGAGCAACGAACTTGAATACCTTGAAACTGAATCTCCTGTAGGCAATTGCCAGCACGATGGCGGCTAAAGCGCCCATGCCAGCAGCCTCTGTAGGGGCGGCTATGCCAAAGAAGATAACACCCAGTACTGACATTATCAGCAGTACCGGCGGCACAAGTGAAACCACGAGATCTTTTATCTTCTTGCCAGTGGGAGTGGTTCTTTCTTCTTTTGGCAGGGCAGGTGCATCTTTCGGCCGTATGATTGCCCGTATAATTATGTATATGCAGTATAACAGGGCAAGCAGACCACCGGCGGGGAAGGCTCCCATGAATAGCTTTCCTACAGATACATTAGCTATAGGCCCGTACATGACTATCATGATACTGGGTGGAATAAGTATGCCCAGACAGCCTCCTGCGGCAACAGCGCCACAGGCAAGGTCCTTGGCATAACCCCTCTTTATCATAGGAGAGAGTCCGAGTATGCACAGCATGCTTACAGAGGCGGCGATTATTCCCAGGCAGGCG
Organism: Dehalococcoidia bacterium; assembly: GCA_030602865.1. The sequence goes on from JAUVYX010000074.1 coordinate 5,173, forward strand.
GCAAGAATCGTGCCGAAGAGCACGGTTGCCAGCGCCAGACCGCCTCTTACTGGTCCGAGCGCCACATAAAGTGTCTCGTACAGCCGGTCTGCTATTCCCGAATACTGAATCATATTACCCATGAAGATGAACATGGGTATAGCCAGCAGGATGTAGTTCATCATCATCTTATAGAAACGTCCATACATCACTTCCAGTGTCAGCGGACCAAGCGCTAACAGACCAAGTGTTAATCCCAGGCCTGCTATTACGATACCTATATGAAAGCCGCTGAGCAGACCGACAAGGATACCTCCAATAAAGAGGACAGTAACGACTTCTGGTGTCAAGAAAGATTTTACGGCATCAATCATAGCGCCTCTCCTGTCCTCAGCAGATGTATGTTTTTAATCAGGCTAACCGATAGTTGAGCGCATACC
>JAUVYX010000108.1 GCA_030602865.1 Dehalococcoidia bacterium
GTTTTAGCAGTCTCTTGCCTATCTTACTCCTGTAGAGTATATTGAAAAGGAGCTTGCTAAAATTCGCAGTCCAGTGTTACCCATGTGGTCAGCCAGCACAATAAGTTGACAGTGCAAAGCATCCATTGCTAAAATTCAAACAGGACCTTGTGTCCGCGGCCCCGTGGTGTAGCGGTTTAACATGCCACCCTGTCACGGTGGAGATCAGGGGTTCGAATCCCCTCGGGGTCGCCATCTCAGTATATGATTACTATACTGATGTCGGTACACTGCAATGACCAGATGCATGCTTTCCCCTCTGCCCTGAGCTAAATCCACTAAACTACACCTATTTCTTCACTGTAACAGATAATCCTATATAGTAACTTTGCTCTAACGCTGGTAGTTCGACTATGGATAGTTTAACAAGTGACCTCTTCCCTCGAGTGCATGATAATGGTTCAATTAGACTGGAATATAATCTGGCAGATATACTAAGTGTAAGTAAAGGAGGAAATTGAATATGTTGGTAACAGTTCCATACGGAAAAGGAAAAATAGAAGTGGAGATAGATCAGGCGCGTGTTGCTGGCATAATAGAGGCTAATAACGTTACGCTTGCAGATGAGGCGGAAACAGTACGAAAAGCGATAGAAAACCCTGTTAATTCCAAAAACCTTAGCGATTTTCTGGCTGATGCCAGAGACGTGCTTTTCATCGTGAATGATGCCACCAGGCCCACACCTACTGCCCGGGTGCTGGAGATAATCTACGATCTGATTAAGCCTCTCGATGTGAAGTTCATTGTAGCCACTGGGGCCCATCGTGCTCCCACAGAGGAGGAGTGCTGCCAGATTTTTGGACGATGCTATGACGAATTCAAGTCACGCATATTCGTGCACGATGCGAGGGAGGACAAGGATATGGTGTACATTGGCACATCCAGGAACGGGACAGAGATGTATATTAACAGGCTGGGCGTGGAGGCCCACAAGATTGTTGTCATAGGTTCTGTGGAACCTCATTATCATGCCGGTTATACCGGCGGCAGGAAAGCCTTTTTGCCGGGAATAGCTTCCTTTAAAACCATAGAGCAAAACCATGCACTCGCTTTGGAGCCGAAGGCAAAATCGCTTTTACTGGAGGGAAATCCGGTTCACGAAGACATGATTGATGCACTTGGGACCATTAAAAGCAGAGAAATCTTTGCCATAATGACTGTGCTGGATAAAAATCACCGGGTTTATGCGGCCACTGCCGGGAATATCGAAGACTCATTAACGGCGGCAACTGTCAAAGCGAAGGAAGTCTTTGCTGTGAAACTCAAAGAAAAGGCAGATATTGTCGTCGCCGTTGCCAAATTCCCTATGGATATAGACCTTTACCAGTCACAGAAGGCGTTGGAAAATGGAAAACATGCGCTCAAGGATGGAGGCATCATTATCCTGGTTTCCAAGTGCCGTAGCGGAGTTGGTGATGATACGTTCTCCAGACTGCTGAGTTCTTGTGCCACACCAACTGAATGCCTCAAAAGGATAAGCGAAGGATATGTACTGGGCTATCATAAGGCAGCGAAGATGGCAGAAATCGCGCTGTGGGCAAAGATGTATGGCGTAACAGACATTCCCGATGAACTTATCAGTAGTATTTTCATGACGCCTTTTCATTCACTCCAGGAAGCACTGGATAAGGCTCTCGAAACCGTAAATAAAAGCGATGCCAGAGTGCTATTCTTTCTGGATGGGGGAATGACCATGCCCTTGTTGGACTGATGAGTGTTCACATGCAGACTTTCTAGTGCCGACTGCCTGTTCACATGGGTAACAGTGTGCTCATGTTCAGAATACTCTACGGAGGCAAGTTAGGCAAGGGATTAATGTGGGTGATACCGTTCCAAATCCATTGATATATAACTAAAAGCCAATTACCCCAACCTCCAAGACCACGGTTAGCCAAAGTGCTATTCAATAGGAATAGGATAAGTTAAACTAAATTAGTTTACCACTTGGTAGGTTTTGTGAATGTTCCTTGAGCATCAGTCATTGTAGGTGGGAACTGTGCTTTAGAGAGCACGCTAGCGTTAATTGCAGAGACGCAATTGGTCGATACTCTTCTTAAGTCTCGTTGTAGGCTACAGTGTTTTGGGTCAAAACGCACTCTTTTGGTGGTATTCGGATTTACTACTGTTACGGGGAGATTTAGGTTTATAGTAACGAGTCCTATTGCATTGGCTAAGTCCGAATCATTAGAGATAACAATAGATTCATCAGCCTCTTTCATACAATTATCATAAACCAAGTATGCGGCTAGGTTTACATCCGACCCTTTTTCCTCCGTCTTTTCTACTTGCACCTTTTGTGGGGAATTATTAACACCTCTTGTATATGCAAACGGAAATTGTGGCAGTAATTTTGGCCAAGCAACAAAGTTACCCTCTATTATCTCTAGGTTAGGTATGTTTTTTAAGGCACGCCAATAGATATCTTGCCTCGTTGGAGCACCAGGGTCATGTGGTAAAGCTTTTACTTTAGCAGAGAAATACTTGATTTTGTTAATCTTTACAGCGGGGAAGAGAGTATTGCATAAAACCAAGAGATTCAACCATTTATAGGACGTTCCCTTTATGGCACAATAGTAGAGGTTAAAACCGTCTATGTAAACATTTGCACTCAAAAATCTTCTCTATAACATGCAAAAGCGCCACCTTAAGTAGCGCCTTGCGCCCATCGGCCGAAGCCTCAGGGGTATTCAATTGAAGAGTTTAATACGTAGTATAATATAATGTCAATAGGATATAAGTATATACATTATAGTATGAGCATAGTATGATAATACTATAATCTTATTTATCCTTAAAGATGTTATATGACTAGACGATTAAAATTTAGAATATTGACTTGCAAAAGGTGTGGGTATCAGTGGGTTCCAAAAGTACATAGACCAGTATTGTGTCCGAATTGTCGAAGTCCGTATTGGAACAAGCCCAGAATACGCAAGTAAACGCATTTTAATCCATCAAGCTCGTTATTAAACAATATCATATTGGAAGCGAACCAGACTGGTTAATGATTTAGTAATCTATGCATAATAAAATGCAGTGTGGTACTTTCATTTGCGCCATTGTTCCTTTTTCAAATAAATAAAATACTCGTCAAGATATATCGAACGGAACCATGTGGGTGGTCAGGGTGAAATCTTATTCTGCTTGAACTGTTTGCTCTGCTCGATAATTTCTAATTTCGCCTTGTGGCGCTGATATCCAAAAGGCCCGGAGCGCAGGGCAGAAAGGCTTTGTCTAACCACATCACTTCTCCTGGTAGCTTCACCTTCACTTAAACAACCAAGTTTTCGGGCCATATCTATCCCTGCCAGTTTTCCCTTTTCCATGGCTGTGCTCGCTTCTTCAACTCCGGAGGCATCTCCGGCGATATAGATTCCTTCAATGGTGGTTTCCATGTCTTCATTATGAACAGGTAAATGCCCACCTAATACGGAGGAAAATACTAAACCGCCCCATTGCTCCCTTCTTATTATTGTTTTTGATTGAAAGTTTATTACCGTTACAATACCGAATGTAATCCCTCTCTGTAAAGACAAATAGCAGCTTTCAGTGCTATTGCTTCTAATAAAACAGGGATTGCTGCTGAATATGTTGTTTCATGTTCTTATCAGACAGTGTAAAATCCATCAATGAGAGATGCTGAATCAGTAGCAACAAGGAGGTGAGGATGTCTCAGATTAAAGGACCGGCGCTTTTCCTGTCTCAGTTTGTTGGTAATGAACCCCCTTTTAATACACTGGAGGGAATAACTGCGTGGGCAAAATCCCTGGGATACATGGGAGTGCAGATTCCAGCTCCAGTCGAACAGCTTATAGACCTGGATAAGGCAGCGGAATCAAAAGATTATTGTGACGAACTGAAAAACAGTTGCCGTGGTCTGAAAATTACGGAACTGGCTGCCCAGCGTTACGGGCAGCTTGTCGCTGTCCATCAGGCCTATGATGATGTGATGGATAATTTTGCCTCTCCTCACGTCAGGGGAAATCCTCAAAAACGCTCGGAATGGGCAATAGAGCAGTTGAAGAAGACAATAAAGGCATCCCGAAACATGGGCTTAACCGTGGTCCCCACCTTCAGCGGTGCGCTTCTATGGCCTTACCTCTATCCCTATCCTCCGAGACCCAATGGCCTGGTTGAACTGGCCTTCGGGGAACTGGCAAAACGATGGAAGCCTGTTCTTGATTATGCCGAGGAATATGGAGTTGACCTCGCTTATGAAGTTCATCCTAATGAAGATGTTCATGACGGCATCACCTTTGAGAGATTTCTCCAGGCGACAGGGAATCACAAGAGGGTTAGCATACTGTATGACCCATCTCACCTGGTATTGCAGTGCCTGGATTACATCAGTTATATAGCTTGTTACAGCGGCTACATCAAGGCTTTTCACGTGAAGGATGCTGAGTTTCGCCCATCTCCCCGGAGTGGCGTCTATGGTGGTTACCAGGAATGGAAGGACCGCCCCGGACGTTTTAGAAGCCTGGGCGATGGACAG
>JAUVYX010000099.1 GCA_030602865.1 Dehalococcoidia bacterium
CGGCACCAGTGTTTATGCCCCCATGGACGAAGGGCACCCCTTGAATGGGCTTACCCCGTACGCCGTTAGCAAGGCCGCAGGGGATAACCTGATACTCTCCTACTGTGGAATTTTCGGCATCGATGCCTCAATCATAAGACCTTTCAACAACTACGGCCCGAGACAAAACGAGAAAAGCTACGCTGGCGTGATTCCACTGACAATAGAACGGATACTGAATGGTGAACCGCCGATAATCTATGGTGATGGGAAACAGACTAGAGACTATATCTATGTCACCGATACCGCCGACGCTGCTGTAAAAGTGTATAACCATCCCCAGACTCGAGGCAGAGTGCTTAATGTCGGCACAGGCAAGGAGACAACTATCAACACCCTGGTACGCTTACTTGCCAACCACCTGGGCTGGAATAAGCCGGTAGTTTATGAGGCTCCCCGTCCGGGAGATGTGAGGCGGCACATTGCCAGCATCTTTCTAGCCGAGGACCTCATTGATTTCCATCCGCAGATAAGCATAGAAGAAGGGCTCAAGAGAACGGTAGAAGGGTATAAGACAATGAGCTGTAAAACACAATAACCAAAATTGTAGTTAAAGCTCAAGGAGAAAAATTGGAAAATTTTTATCTCTATAGCTGGACCCCCAGACTTTCCAGCAAACTGCTTAATGGAGTTATCTGTGAGATTTGAGTAATGGTGATGGAAGAGTTGAGGTTTAATGGTTAATTATCTAAAGAGCCAGGGACTTAAAAATCCATTTCGTACTAGGAAGTTAATACATGAAGCCATAGAATCTTTAAATCTTAATTTGGAGGATTTGATTGTATTGACTGAAGCTGCATCCAGAAACTATGTTGTCACGCCTATCATTGCTGCTATAGCAGGAGCAGAGAAAATCTATGCGATAACCGCTGATTCACAATATGGGCAGGCTAAAGATGTAGCAGATTTTACCAACAGATTTGCCGAATATTGTGGTGTAAGAAATAAGGTTCAAGTGATCTTCGAAAAAACGAAACGGATTGTCAACCAGGCTGATATTATTACAAATCTAGGCTTTGTCAGACCTATCAACAGAGAGCTAATTGATATGATGAAAGAAGACGCCGTTATACCGCTGATGTGCGAGGCGTGGGAGCTACGCGAGGGAGATATTGATTTGAAGGTCTGCAGAGCGAAAGGAATTCCTGTAATGGCAACCAATGAAGACTACCCTGGCCTGGAGGTTTTTGATTTCAGCGGGAATCTTTGCATAAAGATGCTCTTCGAGCTGGAAATAGAAGTATATAAGAGTAAAATTGCTGTTATCAGCAGTGATAAATTTGGCATAGTCATAGAGAAATATCTAAAAGCTGCCGGAGCACAGACAGGAAAATTCAAGAATTTGAAAAATCAAGAATGCAGGGAATTCATAAAAACATGCGATGCTTTAGTAATAGCCGATTACAGTAGTTATGAAACATTTATTGGGAATAAAGGGCAAATCACAGTATGCGATCTGTTTGAGCTATCGCCGGGGATTTCTGTTGTACAATTTAGTGGTATGGTGGTGGTTGACGAGTTAGCGGAGGCTGGTATTCCTTGTTTTCCTCGCCATTCAATAGGAACTCGTAGAATGGGAATGACTCTAGCTCATCTAGGACCAAAGCCGGTTATTAGTTTGCATACGGCGGGGTTGAAAGTTGGAGAGCTAATGGCTAGGGAACGCCTGAGTAATCGAAGCAGAGAAGAAGCTGAAATGGAGGCGCTGAGAGATTCAATTTGCCAAGAGCTTAATAAAGAGCATAAATATGAGGCTAAGTGGAATAAAAGATAGAAATCATGGAAAAGAAGCGTCTTGAGAATATAGCGCCAGTCTATTTTTCGTTACCCCTTACCGGAGTGAACCAGAAGTATAACCAATTTGCAATTCAAGAAATTATTCCGTTTTGTAAAGGTCCATATATACTTGAAATGGGTTGTGGAAGGGGATTATGGACAGAAGCACTAATAGAAAGTTTTCAACAAATAACCATTGTGGAGATGTCTAAATTTCTGATAGAAGAAATACAGAAGAAATTTGGCAATAAGCTTATTTGTCACAATTGTGCGTTTGAGGATTTCCAGACAGAGGTGAAATTCGATACAATTTTATTAGCCCATATTTTGGAACATGTTTGCGATCCTGTTGCGTTGCTCAAAAAGAGTTCAGGTTGGCTTAAAGCTAATGGGATCATAATAGTAGTTGTTCCTAATGCCGGCTCGTTGCATAGAAGGGTTGGCGTGTCAATGGGAATATTGAAAAGAATTGATGCGATAGCAGAATCGGACAAGTTAATAGGCCATAGACGAGTTTACACTTACACTAAGTTGACTGATGATATTAAAAGTAGTGGATTAAAGATTGTAAGACTAGGTGGTATAGCACTGAAACCACTTTCAAATGTGCAAATGGAGGCCTATCCCGACAAACTATTAAATGCTTATTTTAAGATTGGCAGAGATTTGCCACCTGAGTGGTGTAGTCAACTATATGCCATTTGTGTGACGGAGGAAAAATGAAGCTAATTGAAATAAAGGATAAAGTTACTATTGAAGTAGTAAGGAATGGTGAGTTCGAATCATTAGGGTTGGTTACAGATAGCAAGCCTAAACAGCTTGTGTTTATTGAAGATGCCAAATATCTTCAGTCGATGCTGAAGAACTCTAATATATCCAGCGTGGTCACGACTGAGGAGTTGAATTCATCAATCCCAGAAGAAGTCGGCGTAGGGATTTATAAAAATCCGCGAGAAGTATTCTATGCTATTCACAACTATTTGGCTGAATATACTGATTTCTATGGGGAATCCTTTGATACGGAAATAGCTAGCACTGCCAAAATCCATCCGACAGCTTATGTAGCCCCAAAAAGCGTACGAATCGGCGAAGGATGTGAGATAGGGCCAAATGTCTCTATACTTCAAGGTTCGATTTTGGAAAAAGATGTGATTGTAAGAGCAGGTAGTGTGATAGGTGTTGAGGGTTTTCAGGTTCACCGTATCGAAGGAAAGATAATGCCTGTAATACATTCCGGCGGAGTATTAATCCACAATAGAGTTGAGATACAAGCTCTTTCTTGTATCTCAAAAGCCTTGTTTGGAGGATTTACTGAAATAGGAGAGGATACAAAATTGAGTAGCATGGTACGTATTGCACATAACGTTCGTATTGGAACACGGTGTATAATGGGTGCACTAGTGGCAGTAGCTGGTAGCACTGTAATTGGTGATGATGTCTGGATAGGGCCTTCCGCTACTATTTCCTCAGAACTAATAATTGGCAAAGGAGCCTCCATAGTCATAGGATCAGTAGTTATGAAATCAGTACCAGCGCAAACACAGGTAATGGGTAATCCTGCACGAGTGACTAAAAGCCTTAACAAATTAGATAAGGTAGTTCCCAAAGAAGACACCCAGCAGCCGACAGCCTCCCTTATAGCCGGCTCAGTGGAAGAGAGGATTAGAATAATTGCGGCAGAAACATTTAATTTGAAGGATTTACCAGTGATAGAATCGACACCCAGGGACTTAGAAGGCTGGGATTCTGTCGGTAATCTAAACTTGATCCTTGCAATGGAACAGGCGTTTCAGATTACTTTTAATGACGACGTGATATCTGAAATCAAGTCACTAAGAGATATCTCTTATTATGTTATGGACGCCCTGAAAGATACAGCCAGGTAATTTTGATAAGATGCATTATATCGCTATCGTGGTAGTTGATAGTGAAAATGCTATAAAGCTATGAAGGAGAACTATATTACACTATACAATCTGATAAGATAATTATTCAGTTTACCCTGGTTGGTTAAGAGATAACATCTGGAAGGATAATATGGGGATAGAAATTAGTACCATATCGGACCTTATATCGGTTGGCCATGGTTATGGTGATAAGCCTGCGATTATATGTGATGACAAAGTTGTGACATACGCTGAATTTGTGACAGATGTGGATGAACTCTCAAGGCTTATTATGCAATATCGGCTATGCCGTGGGAACCGGGTGATGATAGTAATATCAGGTAAAGTGGAGTACATGGTTAGTGTTTTCGGAGTAATGAATATTGGTGGCATTGCTGTTCCCTGTAGTGCTGACAGTAGCATGGATGAACTGGCTTTCATAGCTGAGGATGTTAACCCAAGATTTATGATAATGGATGTTAATGTATACAAATCGTTTTCCTGGGAGAGCGATAGTCGTTTCAGTGAAATAGAATTGTTTGTGGTATTAGGTAGCAACTCCAATGACGATCAATCTCTAAGTGAAGCTAAACGGACCATTTTGTTTAAGCCAACTCACGAAGTAATACGGAATAGGAGTAACGACTTAGAGCGAATATCCCCAAATGATGCCGCTCTTATTATACATACATCGGGTACTAGTGGCCGAAGAAAAGGAGTTCTACTCTCACATAAAAACCTTATTCAAACGTCCAAAAACATTAAAGAATTCATGCAAGTTGATGACTCAATCAGGGAATATGTCACTATACCTTTAATTCATGCATTTGGCTTTGGCAGAGCCAGGTGTGTGCTACTTGCTGGCGGAACACTGGTTTTTGATAACGGAATGTTCAATCCTGCCCGGATGGCACGCTCTTTCAAAAAGTACAATTGCAATGCTATTTCAGGGGTCCCTGCAGTTTTTGCAATAATGTTCAGTCGATTTGAACACTTGTTAGCT
>JAUVYX010000213.1 GCA_030602865.1 Dehalococcoidia bacterium
TTATCGTAGAAATCGCCCAGTTGACTGTTAATACTATGGGTCATATATATCCTGAACTGATAGCTAATCAAAGCTTAATTACCGAAGTGATCAGGACGGAAGAGAAGAAATTTATAGCTACATTAGAGGTGGGGCTTGGTATGGTGGAGAATCTTATTGAACAGGCACTGGCAGATGGTAAAAAGATGCTTCCCGGGGAACAGGTGTTCAGGCTTTATGATACCTACGGTTTTCCACATGAGTTGACTGAGGAACTTGCCAGGGAGAAGGGAGTGTCTGTTGATAGCAAAAGTTTTGAGGCCGAGATGGAAAAACAGCGAAAGAGAGGTAGGGGTAGTCACAGATTTTCTTATGATGAAACAGTTGACAGGGGGAGAAAAAATATTAAGCCTGTGGAGTTCATGGGATATGATAACAGCTTCTCACTGGCCACCATCCTGGATTTAATTGTTGACGGGCAGTCCAGGGAGAAGGTTTTTAAAGGCGACGAAGTAGACATAATACTTGACAAGACTCCGTTCTATGGGGAGATGGGAGGCCAGCTTGGAGATACCGGAGAAATCAGCAACAGTCAAGGAAAAATTGTTGTTAGTAACACAATAAGGGGTCAGGGCGATATTGTAATTCACCGCGGGGAAATCACTGAAGGGGCTATGTCTGTCGGTGCAGTTGTAGAAGCGATGATCGATTTGCCGCGCCGCCTGGATATAGCTCGTAACCATAGCGCTACTCATATTCTTCAGGCTGCTATGAGGCAAATATTGGGTGGAAATGTTTCACAGAGGGGTTCGTCAGTCGAACCTGGCAGATTCAGGTTTGATTTCTCCCAGATGGCTCCTGTAAGCAAGGAAGAGATAACCCGAATTCAAAGATGGGTTAATGAAAAAATAAGACAGGACTTGCCGGTGAAGACCAGTGTGATGCCCTATGACAAGGCTATTGCCGGAGGGGCTGTGGCTTTGTTTGATGAAAAATATGGGGAGAAAGTAAGGGTGGTTAAGATAGGAGAACCGGCGGTTAGCATGGAGTTATGTGGTGGCACACACGTTCAGTCGACAGGACAGATTGGACTGTTTCTGATAACAAGTGAAAGCAGTATTGGTACTGGCCTGTGTCGTATTGAAGCCGTGACTGGTAAGGCAGCGGAATCACTGGTAGAGGATCGCTTCTCAGCCTTACAAACCGTAGCGGGAGATATAGAGACCTCGATTGAAACTGTTCCTGCCAGGGTAAAGAGTCTTGCCATGGATGTAGAGGAAGAGCGTAAGCGTTCACAGTCATTAGAAAAGCACTTGTTACGATATCTGGTAAAGTCGCTGTTGACGAAGACTACACAGGTGAATGGAGTGACCGTGCTGGCGGTCAAAGTGGAATCGCTGACCATGCCTGCCCTCAGAGAGATGGGTGATAAATTGAGGGATAGCTTGGGGAGCGCTGTAATTGTCCTGGCGGCAATTTATGAGAAAAAACTGAACTTCCTGGCAATGGTTTCTCCTGACCTTGTGACCAGGGGATTACATGCCGGTAATATCGTTAAGCAGGTGGCGAAGGTAACTTGTGCTGGTGGTGGTGGGCAAGCTGGTATGGCACAGGCTGGAGGGAAATATGATTCCAAACTTGATGAAGCTTTAAGTCTGGTCGAAGGTATTGTTGCCGGCCAGCTTGGCTGAGTTTATTTTTTAATGCTATCAGGTAAGACATGGAAACTTAAGGGAAGTTCAGGGAAGCTGTGTCGTATGAACCTGTAGTGCTTATGGGAGAGGCGATAGAAAAAATGCGTAGTTTGGGTTTGGATAAGGGCGATAGAAGGACAGGGGTAGCTATAAGCGATTCGGCTGAAATTATGGCGGTTCCACTAACGGTGATTGATAAACATAGCGAGAATGCAATTGTTGCTGATGTTATTAAACTCGCTGAGCAATATGAGATAGAACGTATTGTAATCGGTTTGCCGATTTCGTTAAACGGCACCCTGGGCAAGCAGGCTGACAAAGTAATTACTTTTATTGAAAAGCTGTCATTGTCTGCGGAACAGAGTAGCCTCAATCATATTGAAATTAAGACTTGGGACGAACGTTTTTCTACGGTGGAAGCTGACAAACTAATGGTGGAAGCAGGAACAAGACGGAATACAAGAAAGAAGCACAGGGATGCCATGGCAGCCACCTTGATTCTTCAGGGATTCCTGGATAGTTTAAAAAAGCAACAGTAGAGAATCTTATTCCCCCTACCATTATATATAGTGCCATTTCCGTCATTGTGAAGGACTGAAAGGCCTGCGGCAATCTGGGTGGTGAGTCGGGATGTGCGTATCTTTTATACTCCAACAACCCCATTCTTCCCGGATTGCTTCGTCGCTATCGCTTCTCGCAATGACGAACAGACGGTTTGGATAAGCAAATTTCCCCTTCAGAATTGAAAGGAATCTTGCCGTCAGCTATAATTCCAAGAACCGTCAGCATAACAGACAATAATATAGCAGGAGAAATTATTTTGCTTAAAAGCCATAGTTGTGGTGAACTGAGGAAGGAAAATGTTGGTCAGGGGGTGACCCTTGCTGGCTGGGTGCATCGTCGCCGTGATCATGGCGGCATGGTATTTATTGACCTGCGGGATAGCAAGGGAGTGGTTCAGGTTGTATTCAATCCGCAGATGGCACCCGAGGCTTATCGTGTGGCAGGGGAACTTCGTAATGAATATGTGTTGCAGGTTGAAGGCGAAGTAATCCTGCGTCCTGAAGGTACAGCGAATCCCAAATTTGACACCGGAGAAATTGAAGTAACTGCGGAAAAGGCAACTATCCTTAATCCATCGGAAACACCGCCCTTCTATATAAATGAAGACGTGGAAGTAGAGGAAAGCCTCTGCCTTAAGAACCGTCCTCTGTATCTGCGCCGGCCCAGGTTGAGGAATAACATCGTACTACGCCATCATATAGTGAAATTCATTCGTGATTTTCTGGATGAAAAAGAGTTCATTGAGATTGAAACGCCTATTTTGAT
>JAUVYX010000172.1 GCA_030602865.1 Dehalococcoidia bacterium
GGCCGGTATTGCGCTCCCGGCTGATATAATGGAGGGTTTTATATCCGGACAGAAACCTAAAATCAGTGTATATTTCGCCTCGGATGTGCCCGAGGAAATTAAGGATGCCGTTGAGGTTCTGATTAGAGAACTGGCCTACCAGCAGACCGGACAAGCATTGACTATCGAGATATCGGAGGAGATTCTGGGGATGGATTTAGCTGGTATGCAGATACCACCGCGAGACCGCATACGTTCCCTCTTTGCTATCCTGCTCATCATGACTGAAACCTTTGGTCTGGCTAACCTGATTAGCGAGGAAGTTGAGCGGCGCACTATCAATGCCTTATTGGTTACTCCTGTTTCGATTAAAGATTTGTTTGTTGCCAAAGGAATTACGGGTGTAAGCCTAGCCTTTGTCCAGGCAGCATTATTCATGGCAATCATTGGTGGCATGAGCCGGCAGCCACTGATAATTTTAGTGGCGCTGCTGCTTGGAGCCGTGTTAGTTACCGGAGCCAGCTTTATCATTGCTGCCTTGAGTAAAAGCTTCATGTCAGTGCTGGGCTGGGGTATGGTTATCCTTATCATCTTGTTCATACCCGCATTTGGCATCATGTTCCCCGGCGCTGTTACCGGCTGGATCAAGGCCATTCCTTCTCATTACTTGGTGGATACGGTACATCGGGCGTCCAACTTTGGGGCTGGCTGGGGTGATGCTTGGTATAACCTGCTGGTGCTTCTGGGCTTTGACCTGGCTCTGGCCTGGATTGGTATTATGGCATTGAGGAGGAGATTCCGATGAGTCTCAAGCGCACAGGCATTCTGCTGGGTAAGGAGTTGTGGCAAGGGCCTAAAAACTTTATCTTTGTCTATGTTTTAGTTATGCCGATTATTATCTCGCTGGTGTTTTCACTAATCTTCGGCACCTTATTTGATGAAAAACCAAAGCTGGGGATGGTGGATGAGGGCAGCTCTCAGCTGGTAACTATGGCAGAGCAACTGACTTCGGTGGTCACCAAAAAGTATGGTAACGTATCTGAGATTAAACAGGCGGTTGAGAGCGGTGCCGTGGATGTTGGTATGGTACTTCCGGTTGATTTTGATAGTTCCGTTACGCAGGGAAAGGAAGCGGAGCTTGTGACCTACATCTGGGGGGAAAGCCTGGCTAAGAATCGCACTATACTGGGGGTGACCATAGCTAATCTGGTAAGAGAATTAGCCGGCCAGGAAGCTCCTGTTGAGATTGAAGCCATTACCCTAGGTGATGAGGTAAGTATTCCCTGGAGTGACCGTCTGCTTCCGTTAGTCGTACTCATGGCCGTGGTTTTGGGCGGACTCACTCTGCCATCAGCTTCAGTGATAGATGAAAAGGAGAAGAAGACTCTTGAGGCGCTGGTTGTAACCCCGGCGAGCGTCGGCGATATTTTCATAGCTAAGGGGCTCATGGGCGTCATTCTTAGTCTGTTTATGGGCGTGGTGATACTGGTTTTGAACCAGGCTTTCGGTACCGAGCCGGCATTGCTGATTTTAGTGCTGGCGTTTGGGGCGATAATGGCGGCAGAAATTGGCTTGTTGTGTGGGGCTTTAATAAAAGATATCACCACTCTGTTCGCTATTTGGAAGATCGGGGGAATTCTGTTGTTCGGCCCGGCTATTATCTACATGTTCCCCCTAATCCCTCAATGGATTGGTAAGCTCTTCCCAACCTACTACTTTTTGCAACCAATCATTGCCATAAGTCAGGGTGGTAGTGGCTGGTCCGACATCGCGACAAACGTTTTTATTCTCGTTGGGCTGGACCTAATTCTTATCGGCGTAGTCGTGTTCACACTAAGGAGAACCAAGCAGTTCGCCGTCTAGGTTAGCCTTACACAGACGCAATCACGCCTTCCGCCAGGGGACAATTGCACGAAATTGCGGGGTAATATGATTACTAGGTGGTGGAGCTGAGGAGATTCGAACTCCTGACTTCCTCCGTGCAAGGGAGGCGCTCTCCCAGCTGAGCTAATCGTCCTACCTACGCTTCCCATTAACCAGTATCCCGTATTGATAATTTCTCAGGAACTCTATATAATTACAGATAAAAAAGAATATATATCAAACACCAGAGATAAAACGTATCTGGTGGCGAGGAGGACAAGATGGCTAAGATCACATTTATTGGTGCTGGCAGTTTCGTTTTTACAAACAACTTGGCACGGGATATTCTTACCTTTCCCTTACTCAAAGACGCAACGCTAACCTTGATGGATATTAATGCTGAAAAACTTGAGTTTGCCCAAAGAGCAGTGCACCGCATTGTTGACTTGGGCAATTACCCCGCCAAAGTCGAGGCAACAATGGACCGTGTGGAAGCACTTAAGGGTGCAGATGCCGTGTTGATCACCATACTAGCCGGCGGTACTGATGTGTGGCAGCATGACATCATCATTCCCAAAAAGTATGGTGTTGATATTAACATCGGCGACACACGCGGGCCTGCGGGAGTGTTTCGCGCTTTACGTACTATCCCGGTAATGCTTGGCATAGTCAAGGACATGGAAAAGTACTGTCCTGGTGCCATCTTGCTCAACTATACCAATCCAATGGTAATGTTGTGTCGCGCAATGCAGCGCGAATCATTCATCAAGCTCTCGGGGCTTTGCCATAGTGTACGGGGCACAGCCGCAATGCTGGCTGACTGGATCGGCGCACCATACAATGAGATTACCTATACCTGCGCCGGCATAAACCACCTCGCTTGGTATATCAAATATGAATGGAAGGGCAAGAATGCCTATCCTCTGATTCATAAGGCTGTGGAGAAACCCGAAATCTATAACAAAGAAATCGTCCGCAACGAGTTGTTCAAGCATTTAGGATATTACGTAACCGAATCCAGTGGACATAACTCAGAATATAATTGGTGGTTCCGCAAACGCCCTGAATTGATTGAAAAGTATTGCACCCACGGAACAAACTGGAATCCCGGTGAGTACGCATTCGGCCTTAAAAGATATCAATCCAGGGAAAAGACATGGAAGAAAGAGGTACAGGAATGGCTCGATAAAGAGACTCCCATCAGTCTAGAACGGGGGCATGAATATGCTGCTTATATCATCAACGCATGGATGGGAGGTGAGATTTTCCAATTCAATGGTAATGTACCGAATACTAATCTCATCACTAACCTCCCGCAAGATATCTGTGTTGAAGTCCCTGTGTTCGTAGACAAGGCAGGGTTTCATCCTGTACACGTCGGCCTCCTACCCCCGCAATGTGTGGCACTCACCCACATCAACGTGATGGTTGAAGAGATGGCTGTAGAAGCCGCATTGACAGGCGATCCAACCATGGTATTCCGTGCCATTGCCTATGATCCGCTAACAGCAGCAGTTCTCTCACTGGCTGAGATCAAAGATATGGTCAACGAAATGCTACAGCAGAACCGTGATTATTTGCCACAGTT
>JAUVYX010000051.1 GCA_030602865.1 Dehalococcoidia bacterium
GTAAGGATTGTCTACCTTTTGCCTGTCACGCAACTCCACCATAGTATCTATGGTATATGAGGGACCAGTACGCCCTATTTCAACTGTACAAAGCTTGAAGTTTGGGTTGGTAGAGATGGCCAGCCGTACCATCTCTACCCGATGATATGCAGATGTAATTCCGTTGTTAGCCTTGAACCATGGTTGTCCCGCTGGCATAAAAAGAACTTTTGTAAGTTCCAACTTGGTTCGCGCTTGCTCGGCCGCAATCAGGTGTCCTATATGAATTGGGTCGAAGGTACCACCAATAATACCTATAGTCATAACTTCATTCTCTGGGTTTTGGACGAAATATCTTCATCTCAGACGCTGCTTGATGCACATCATACTCAGTTATTCTATCAACCGTTTCAGTTATTTCGTTACTGAATTGCGATACACCCTGACCAGTCTCTGCTGATAGAAAGAATACAGGTATATCTAAAGATTTCAATTCAAGCTTTATCTCATCTATTCTAGTTGAGATCTCTGGCAAGTCAACTTTATTCACTACAACGACCTTAGCTTTTTCAGATAATTTCCTGTTATAAAAAGCTAACTCAGTATTCAAGATAGCGAAATCTTTTGCGGCAGCTAAGGAAGTACTATCCAGTAGATATACTATAATCTTGGTTCGCTCCATATGTTGCAAGAATTTATTACCCAAACCCTTGCCATAAGAAGAGCCATCATCGATTGCCGGTATTTCAGCGACTACATAGTCTCTTTTATCGCCGCTAACAATGCCCAACACTGGCTGCCGTGTGCTGAAGGGGTAGTTGGCTATTCTTGGCCGCGCCATTGTCATCATTTTTAACAAACTGGATTTCCCTGAATTCGGCCTCCCTATCAGGCAGATATCAGTCACCATCTTATACTCCAGAACTACATGGATCTCCTGCCCAACATCTCCCTTCTCAGCCCTTTTCGGAGCCTGATTTACCGCTGTAGCAAAATGCACGTTCCCCCGCCCTCCTCTTCCCCCCATAGCTATTAGTATTCTATCCCCACATTTCATCATATCATCAAGCACCTGCAAACTCCCATCGTCTTTCACCTCATAGACAGTAGTTCCACGAGGCACTCGCATGAATAGACTTTCCCCTGCCTTACCGTGTCTCTTCAGCTTACCCCCACATATACCATTTCCGGCTACGAGACTTCCCTTCTTGTCGAAATGGGATAAATCCTCTACTTTATCATCAACCAGGATAACAACATCACCACCCTTACCCCCATCACCACCATCTGGACCACCCAACGGAATAAATCTCCCCCTATAAAAATTTATCGCACCATCTCCACCATAGCCTGCCTTTACACAAATATCAACTTTATCAATCATAATTATATCTATATTATTATACTAATAAGTATATTAGTATATATTAGTTATTATATTTAGTTTTGTTAATCGTTGTGAGGTAACTGGATACGGTAGGTTAACAACTCAATACAAAGATATCAACAAAATGTAACTTGTAGTGATATCCGGTTTTAACATAGTTTCAACATTGCTATGAAGAGGCAGCATACTTTCTTAACTGCTCCCTGATTTCTAGCAATTGGTTCTTTAAACGGGCATCGCTATGAATATTCTCTGCTATTCGTTTATAACCATGTATAATTGTGGCATGGGTTCTGTTTCCCAGTTGTCTACCTATATCAGCCAGTGAGAGATTACTATCCTCTCTCATCAGAAACATAGCTATCTGGCGTGCCTGAGATGTCTTGCGGTCACGGTTTTTACTAGTCAGATCCTCTGGGAGGATGTTAAAATAGTTTGATACTGTTTGGATTAAGATTTGAGTACCGCGTTTATTTTTGGTCATGTTTGTTAACATATTGTTGACTGTCTGTTGATTAATTTCCATTCCAGTCAATTTTGCCTGTGCGGTTAAGTAGATAAGTGCTCCCTCCAAGCGTCTGGAGTTGTTCTGTATTCTTTCCGCCAGTAATTGCATGATTTCATCACTAATAAGCAATGACATTTCTGCTGCCTTAGTTCGTAGTATAGAGAGACGCGTATCATAATCCGGCGCCTGTATTGGAAATACAGGACCCCACACGAGGCGGGATTTCAACTGGCTATTGAACGAATCCATCTCATCTGGATGGCGGTCAGCAGTAATTATGAATTGGCAATTATTACTGAATAAAGCATTAAATATATGTAGCAGAGAAAGCTGGGTTTGCTTTTTACCATTTATGAACTGTATATCATCGAATAACAGAATACGTGTTTTATTAAACTTGGTTTGAAAAGAATCAAATTTCTTTTGCCTCAATGACAGCACGAAGTCGTTTGTAAAACGTTCTCCAGTTGTATAAATGACCTGTAGACCACTGTTTACTGCCTTGTTTCCTATGGCATGCAGCAGGTGGGTCTTTCCCTGACCCGTTGCACCATAAATAAAGATTGGATTGTAGGAGAAGCCGGGGTTTGAGGCTACCTCCATAGTGGCTGCGTATGCGAGGTGGTTGCAGGGGCCAACAACGAAGCTATCGAAGGTATATTGAGGAGAGAACCTGCTAGTCCTTGCCTTAGTACTTGTACCTCCATCGTGTTGTATGGCCATAGTCGGAGGGAGGGATTCATCTTGAGCCCTGTTATTAATACTAAACTGGATATTGACATCCATTCCTATTATTTTAGTTAAGGTCTTTTTTACAAGGGAAGAGAGACGTTTCGTTAGCCATTCAGCTACGAAGGCATTTGGGACTTCGATTATGAAAACGCCATCACTAAAACTAGCCCCGTAACTATTAGCTAACCAAGTGGTGTAATTAGCCCTGCTGACTTGTAACTGAAGCTCTCCAAGCACCCTTTCCCAAATGTCCTTAGCTGCCTCCAAAATAACCTCCCAAAGTGATACTTTTCACTAGCCAAGCTAATATTCGTAGGTTGCTGAATTAGACCAACAAATGATGGATATATGCATTATAAAATGCAAAAAAAGAATAACAATAGCGGGATACTTATCTCTAGGGGGGCTTTGACATAACATGAAATTTTATAGAAAATGTTATTGTTATGAGTATGAGAATAATTTTCATGGGAACGCCAATGTTTGCTATACCTGCGCTGGAAGGATTGCTTCGAGAAGGCTATTCTGTAGTAGCCGTATACACCAGACCTGATAAGCCTGCAGGAAGGGGGCAAAGGCTAATTTCTACCCCTGTGAAAAAGCTTGCCACAGGGCATAATATTCCTGTCATTCAGCCTGGTACTCTCAAATCCGAAGCAGCGGCATGTGTATTAAAGGAACTAAAGCCAGACCTTTTAGTTGTAGCGGCTTATGGACGTATTCTACCAAAGACTGTGCTGTCTCTGCCTGTTCATGGATGTTTAAACATCCATCCTTCTTTATTGCCGTGTTATCGGGAGGCCTCACCTGTTGCCTTTGCTTTGCTGGGAGGAGAGCAGGTCACTGGTGTGACGATCATGTTAATGGATGAGGGGGTGGATAGTGGCCCTATTATGGCTCAGCGAAAAGTCGATATCTCTGCTGATAATACTACAGGCTCGCTTACAGAGAAGCTGGCCTATGTAGGGGCTGAGCTTCTGCTGGAGACATTACCCAAATGGCTAAGTGGCGGAATAAAGCCGCAAGCACAAGATAATAGCCAGGCAACGTATAGCCGTATTATAAATGCTGGTGATGGTGAAATTGACTGGCACCTGGAAGCAGTCGAGATATGGCGCCGAATAAGAGCTTATCATCCTTGGCCAGGAACATATACCTGGTGGAGAGGTAAACGCCTTAAAATATATAGTGGTACTCCCTTGAATATGAAATCGAGCGGCCAACCAGGAGAGGTTATTGCCCTGTACAAGGGTAGATCTGTTGCGATAGGGACAGGGGAAGGCTATCTAGAGCTTTATCATCTCCAATTGGAGGGGAAGCAGCAGATGACTGCGGTTGAGTTCGCTAGAGGGCAGCGAGAATTCGTGGGTTCCGTACTTGGCTGAACATATTGTCCGGCACTAAAAAAGGTGGCTTGGAGAAAACAACAGATAGGAACGAGGAGCATCCTCGTATTTATTATGGCATAGTATCTATGGCTGTTACAGCCCTATTTTGGCGGATACTTCACGCATTCCCATTATAGTATCGGAGATCAGCTCTCTCCGCTCGATACCCAGCATTTCGGCACCTTTATCGATAATGGCGCGGTTAACACCAGCGGCAAACGCCTTATCCTTCCATTTCTTGATAACCGATTTTGGCTCAAGGTCTGCCACGCTTTTTGAGGGTCGCACCAGGGCCGTTGTGGCTATCAGTCCAGTTAATTCATCGATAGCATATAGAGTCTTCTCCAGGACGCTTTTCGGTTCAACATCGCTGCATATGCCCCAACCGTGGGAGACAACTGCTCTTATGTATTCCTCTGGCCAGCCTCTCTCCTCTAGTATTTCTCGACTCTTCTGACAATGCATCTCGGGAAACATTTCATAATCGAGGTCGTGTACCAATCCAATGATTTCCCATTTCTCTTCATCCTCTCCTCGTTTCTGAGCTATGTAACGCATCACCCCTCCAACAGCATAGGCGTGTTTTAACAGGCTGTCGCTTTTATTAAACTCTTTGAAAAGTGATATTGCTTCTTCATATGTTGGCACATGTTCTTGCATTCTTAAGCCTCTTTTTAATTATTACTTGGTTTTATTACTCGACAAGCCCAAATATAAACTGTTTAGCACTTGAATGACAAGAGGTAGTACTCAGGCAGTTCCCAAGTAGTATATCAATACTGCAACAGCTTCCACAATAAACAGAGGGGGTCCGCCGATTCAAGAGGAAATAGTTAAGGAGCTGAGTAAATACATGGATAGAGGAGAGACAGAGCAAACGTAATCATATCGACTACTGGATATAGCCTGTCTGTATAAGGGTTTCGGCGGTGAGGACAGCACCTCGGGCAGCCCCCATCTGAGTGTTATGCGATACCAGAAGATACTTAATGCCGTTCTCCAAAACATCGTCTTTTCTAATTCTGCCGACAACTGTGGCCATGCCATTATCGACATCGCGGTCTAGCCGCGGTTGAGGCCTGAAGGGGTCGTCTCGAACTATAATCATTCGTTTTGGCGCTGAAGGTAGTTCGCTTCCTCCAAATAAGCCGTCGAACTCTCGCATAATCGTTGCAACCTCTTCTACATCACAAGGTTTCTGGGTAGAGACGAAGATCGCTTCCGTGTGTCCTTCCCGAACATTGACGCGGGTACAGGTACTACTTACTTTGAAGGAGGCAGGCTCTATACATTTTCCGGCAAAGCAGCCAAGTATCTTTTGTGTTTCACGTTGCACCTTTTCTTCTTCTCCAGGGATAAAAGGAATTATGTTATCCATGATATCAAGCCCAAGCACTCCGGGACTTCTTCCCCCGCCGGAGATAGCTTGCATCGAGGTCATGATGACGGAGTTCAAGCCGAAATTTTGGTAAATAGGCATAAGAGATATAGCCAGTCCGACAGTGGTGCAATTGGGCCCGGGGACGATGAACCCCTTCCAACCTCTCGAATTTCTTTGAATATCAAGCAGTCGAGCATGTTCGGGATTGACGCCAGGGATAATAATGGGCACATCGTCGTCATAGCGGAATGCTGAAGCAGTGCTGATTACAGGAATGCTGGCCGCTAATCGCGGCTCCAGTATCCTGGCGGGAGCAGAGTCCACAGCAGAGAATACGAGATCCAGTCCGGTGGCGCTCATTTCAACAGCATTCTGAACAGGCAAATCCATGATCTCGTCAGGAGGATTTTCCTGGCAGAACCAGCGTAGTGCACCTGTCTGCGCATCGGTTATTGCCTTCCTGTAGCTGCTGCTCACCGATCTTTCTGAAGCTGCCATGGCAACAAGCTCAATCCATGGGTGATTATTAAGGGCAACGATGAACTGCTGTCCCACTATGCCTGTAGCTCCTATTACTGCAGCTTTCAGCATGTTTACCTCCATTTAACTTTGGTCGGGGCGAGAGGATTCGAACCTCCGGCCTCAGCGTCCCGAACGCTGCGCGCTGCCAGACTGCGCTACGCCCCGATGTTTGAGTTAGTGCAATTATAAGTGCTTTAATTACCGTATAGCAACTTTTATTCTGATGTTCTGAGGATGCTTGCTTAATTTGGAGGAGAGAATGACACTGGTTATCCAAAAATATGGGGGCAGTTCACTGGCTAATAGCGAGAGGATCAGGCTGGTAGCTCAGCGCATAGCGGAAACCAAGGAGAGAGGCAACCAGGTAGTGGTGGTAGTTTCTGCCATGGGGGATACTACAGATGAGTTAATCGAGCTGGCTTATCAGGTTGCCAGCCAGCCATTAGAGAGGGAAATGGATGTATTACTTTCCACGGGAGAGTTGATTAGCAGTACTCTACTGGCGATGAGCCTGGAGTCTTTGGGTTATAAAGCGATAAGTCTTAGTGGTGCTCAGGCGGGCATTAAAACGGACTCTACACATAACCGGGCACGGATTATCAGTGTGAGTGCCAAGCGAATACTCGAAGAAATCGAGAGGGATAATATTGTGATAGTAGCGGGGTTTCAGGGGGTTAACAAGGAAATGGATACTACTACTTTAGGGCGAGGAGGGTCCGATACGACTGCAGTTGCTCTGGCTGCCAGCCTGAAAGCTGATATGTGCCAGATTTATACTGACGTGGAAGGGGTATACGCCGCGGACCCCCGAATAGTCCCGGAGGCGGCTAAACTGGAAGAGATTGGCTATGACGAGATGCTGGAAATGGCCAGCAGTGGGGCTAAGGTAATACACCCCAGGGCAGTGGAACTGGGAGAGTTGTATAATATACC
>JAUVYX010000026.1 GCA_030602865.1 Dehalococcoidia bacterium
ATCGAACTCTCCTTTGATTGCGCGGTTAAATACTGAGTCAGCAGGAAAAGGACCAGATACTTCTATCCCCAATGATTTTGCATCTGCTATGGCTGGCATAATTTCTTCTATCTCTTCGCAACCGAATAGTCCTTCTTCCCCACCATGAGGATTTAGCGCAGCCACCGCAATTTTCGTATTGATAATTCCCCAGGTTGAGAAGGATTGCTGAATCAGCTTCAATTTGCCCAGGATATTTTGACGGGTCACCATGTCACAAGCTTCCCTCAATGAGTAATGAGTTGTCAGATGCACGACTCGAAGAGAACCAGATACCAGCATAGTGGCATATTCCTTGGTACCTGTAAGATGAGCGAGAAATTCAAGGTGCCCTATATCTCCATAGCAGGCCTGCTTTGTTGCCTCCTTGTTTATTGGCGTGGTTACCATGGCTTTGACTTTTCCTTCAAGGACTAGCTCGGTGGCTTGACTAATAAATTCCATTGCAGCCCTGCCACAGGCTGAGCAGACTTGCCCCATGAGAACTTCATTAAGTTCGAGGTTGTGCAAATCAAGTATGTTAATAGTATTGGGCGAAGCTTCTATTTCATTCACCATATACACTCGGTTTAACGTCATTGTTTTATCAATAAGATTAATTGCCTTCTGCATAACAGAAGCTTCACCTATCACCAGTGGTTGGCAGATCTCATGGATGTAATTTGATCGGAGAACTTTCACTATAATCTCAGGACCAATGCCTGCTGCGTCCCCCATAGTAACAGCTATTACTGGAACGTCGCCTGTTATTATCTAATCCTCCTTGCTGCTTGATAGTGATTTGTCTTGGATTTATTAAACACAAACCATCGTTTATTTGAAAGAGGAATAAATATCCTCGAAGTTAATAGGGCCAACGTTCCTCTGTCGGGATTTTCTCCTTAAATCAGTTTCGGCGTTTTTGAGTTCATCGCAGGATACGCCATTTTTCCTGGACAGATAAGCCTCAAGAAATGCTGCAAGGTCATCTGCTGCTTTAACCAGTTCTCCATCCCTGGGTTTGAACTCATCGCTATTGAACTGCCTGTTGATATTGTTCAGATTAGTAACCCTGATTTTCCCCTCTACAGTAATCAGGTTCTTAAATTCGTTCTCTGTGAACATCCTGATATCGGGATGCCATCTTTCAGGAATCAGTGGATAAACCTTCTCCTCCATTTGCTCTTTTTCGTATCTTTTTATAAGGCTGCTCAGTCCTCTGATGGAATGTTTGACAGGGGAAATAATGTCCTTGGTAAGTGCTTCAGGCAAGTCATGAAATAATCCTGTGAAATAATTGTTAAAACATCTCTTGGGGCATGCGTCCATTTGTAGAGAAAACAGGTATGTGGTTATAGCAACGATTAGCATGTGCCCCAGCACAGATGTCTTGGGAACTCTATGTACTCTACTCCATCTTAGTTGGAACCTGAGCAATCCACACAGATCGATGAAATTTCTGAGATTTGATGATAGTGCCAGGTTCTTAATTCCTTTAACATCGTAGTATTGCTCCTGCTGAGATTGAAGGTTTGCCTTAATTTCTTCCATTTCATAGCCACTTGGATCGGCACGTTCAATGATGTTAAATTCCCACTTGGTAGCGTAGAAATGAGCTGCACTCAATACCCTTTTTTCTAGTGTATCGCTGGGGTTAATAAAATAATGTTGGAATCTTGCACAGAATTCAGATCCCAATGGAGATATGACAGGTATTAATTGCTTATATACCCAGGCGTTCAGTTGGCGGTATGTAGTTGTATCTTCCTTTATATTATAAAACACTTGTGGTTTCAAGTCAGTGACTACCAGGCGTTGCAGAAATTCAAATAATCCTCCCTCGATGACATTTATCCAATTAAAATTGCCATTACCCTCTTCAAATTTTCCCAGCATGTAGGCGATAATCATCTTATGCGCCTGTTTATCCAGTTCCGTTAGTTCTACAGGGCGTATCTTATCATTCCATCGCTGCATGTAGGCTGCGTCATAAAGTCTTTTTAGTAGGGTATTGCTTACTATTATTTCCATTATTCTTTCCAAATTTCTTTGAGTAAAGTTAAAAGAAGAACTGTAGAGATTTCCCTATATTCATGATATTAATTGTCATGGTTTACAAAATCGAACATGTCTTTCTGCACCTGTATACGATTTCCCCATCCTTCTGGTCGGGTTCCTGTCTCCCATTCCGGGTAATCAGTTCGTCTGGTCATCGTACTGGGGCCTGATTCCAGGATATTCGGCTTCTTGGTGAAGGTATCGTCGCCGATTTCGATATCCATGGAGAAATCCGCGCCCACATCAAATGGCGGGTCGATGTATATCAACTTGATACCGCCCTCCTTTTCGATCTCCTCGCGGAGAGGACCATTCTTCAGGCTGGACAAGATAAGTTTGTTATCGCCCCAGATGAGCTTGTTGGTCCAACCCTTGAGCTGACGGCCGCGCTTGTCGATGTCAAAAAGCGCAAGCTGCATCCTGGTATCTTTCTCGGCGCGAGGCTCGTCAACCTGTTCGATAACCTGAAAGGGTAGCACAACGTTGGAGACCTCATTGGTCTTGCCGTTCCATACCAGTTCAACCTCCCGTTTGTCTTCAAACAGAAGGAAACGGTATTTGTCCGGGAGCGGCTTTCCCGCTTCGAGATGCCGAGTGATATCACGGATTTCATTGTCAGTGAGTTTCATATGCTCTCCTGCTTGCATATTATACCACTTGTCTGCCTGCCTTTGGTGGAACAGAGCGATGCGATGGCTAGGAGAATGTAACGTCCGAGTTCAGGTGCTGCACGGGCGATATGCCATCCCACCCTTGGCGGAACTTACCCCAATTTGCCAGCCAGTGTTATTTGAACAAAAGCGGCTGGCAGGCATCCTTACCCATTTTACCGTTCCGCCAATCGCCAACAAAACAACCACCGATTGCAACACCAGCCTTAATTTAGTGCCGCCCCTGGCAGTCGGAGTGCAAGAAGTTGTTAGACGGCCATCTTTAATCAGTCTTTGACTCCAGGGACGTTTGTCCCTTGAGCTGTTTCAAGTAGTTAAGGATTGGTGTGTCGGGTAGACCATCTGCAATTGTTTGGATATGGTCAAGGGTGGCTAGAAGTTCTTGGGCAGCAAGACTGTTAGTATCGCCATATGACTCCATCATTTGCATTGCTTGTTTTCGCAGGTCTCTGATGCATTGCTTCTTGGCTGGAATGATATCGGTGGGCATCCAGCCAGTTATATCACGAAGAGTCTGGCGTATTTCAAGTTTCTGTTCCTTAGTGCCTTTGAACTTTTCTGGCCATTCCCATAGAAATCTTTGAAATTCAAGATAAAGGGCAGATACCCACATCATGATAGGTTCGCCACCTTCCACTGAGAAATCCATCATGCGTTGATCAAGCACAGTTGGCTGATAATGATACACCGCATTACGAAAGCACCTTAACAAGCTGCAGTACTCTGGATAATCATTTAGCAATCCATCAACGACTTTGTCCCTATACTCAAGATATTGCCAGCCTTCAATGACGACCCACATGCTCGCAAACCATTGAGCGCTAACTGCCACGAGATGCCACTCTGGGTCCTCATCCTCTGGTGGTACCACATCGTTATGGTAGGAAATGAATCGGCGGCGCTGTAGGTCTGCCCAATACAGATACCTAGCCCACGAAACGAATCTATCGAATTCGATACTAAAATCAGTCTCCATCAGTAAAGCTCCACCGCTAGTTTTAGGCCGCCTAACGTCCGAATTGAGCGGCTGCCAAGGAGTTTGCCGACTCACCCTTGTCGGAGCCAACTCACATTTGCCAAACCAGTATAACTATCCAGAAGAGCGCTGACAAGCGCTCCATGCCTTTTTGCCGTTCCGCCAGGGTGAACTTAAACTAACTCACGGCAGCAAAAACAGGCTCAATTTGCGGTTGCCCATGGCAGTCGGAGTTCGTTGAGGTGCTGAGTGGCTTACTCATAGTGGGTCCACATTCGGATCACCTTTACAATCCGTTCCTCTTCAAGTATTTGATAGACCAAACGGTGCTGGATATTGATTCGACGGGAATAAGCTCCAGATAAGTCCCCTATCAATTTTTCGAATGGAGGTGGTGTTTGAAAAGGGTCCGTGCGGAGTAAATCAATCAGTGGCGTTGCCTTGGACTTTAATCCGGCGGCTGCCAGTTTTCGAGCATCCTTCCGAGCTTGTTTCGTGAAAACGACTTTCCAATTCACCAATCAACTTTCTCGGAGCATTCACTAACTGGCGTATTCAACCCGTCAATAATTGATTCTCGCATGCCTGGGGTCGAGAGCAGGTGCAAGGTCTCCTGAATTGAGCGCCAATCATCTTCTGCTACGAGAACCGCATTTGCCCGTTTACCTGTTATGAGGACAGATTCGTGAGATGTTGCTATCTCATCGATTAATCGATAGAGTCTAGCTCTGGCATCCGTTGCTTTGAATGTAGTCATCATTAACCTCGTTATGAAACATTTCAAAATGATGATACGCTATAACGTACGCACTGTCAAGGAAAGAGTCTCATTTTTCAATTAGAATAGACTTAGTTGAAATGATCTTCTAAGTTTGCTTTAATACATGAGTAGAATAAGTTAACGATTGTTATAAGGGTGATACACTAGTAGAGAATAATAAATATCTTTGGCAGACTCTGATACTATTATAGCCTAAATAAACTATTACAACTCTTTACCGTTAAAATAATAAAAGCTTTAGCAAAATATTTAATACTACATTAAAACGAATTTCCGATAGGAGGGTAAAGGGATGAAAAAACGAGCTTACCTTTTAATTGCACTTATTATAATTATCATTGGGCTAATGCTATGCAGTGCATGTGCATCTATGCCTGCTGGGCAGGAGAGTTCACCTGTACCGATGCCTGCTCCGATGGCTGAACCGGCACCAGGCGAGTACATGGATAGAGATAAAGGATATTCAGATGAGGGCATGGGTAATACACCATCTGATGTAGGTATTGAACGCCTTATAGTAAGAAATGGGCGCCTGACTTTAGAGGTTGATGATGTGAGTGAGGCGATGGATAGAATTACAGATGTAGCTGCTATTATGGGAGGATATGTGGTTTCCTCTTATAAATATGAAGATGAAGAGGGAACTTTAGGTGAAATAAGTATCAGAATTCCATCTGATAGATTTGACGAAGCATTTGATCGACTACACCAGATTGCAAAGGCCGTGCCCTATGAGCATACAGACAGTAGAGATGTTACTGAAGAGTATGTTGACCTCCAGGCGCGTCTTAAAAATCTGGAGGCAACTGAGCTTCAGTATTTAGAATTGCTGAAGAAGGCAGAGACAGTGGAGGAGATGCTGCAGGTGCAGAGAGAGCTTTCTAATGTGCGGGGATGGATAGAGCAACTTCAGGGACGTATAAAATACCTTGAGCGAGTTACTGAAATGGCGTTGATTGACGTTAGCCTTAATGAAAGTGGTAGCCTTGCTGGACCATGGAGTCTGCTAAATACTATAAAGTCAGCGGCACACGGCGTCATCGCTTTTGCCAGGGGACTGTTGACACTTATTATTTGGTTTGGTGTGTTCAGTTGGATATGGATTCCCATCCTAATAATATGGAGGCGGCGCAGGAAAAAGTCCAGGGATTCAGTATCATAGACGTCTATAATAATTGAGGATATTGTTATGCTGTTGAGGTATTTCTTTCTACCAGCGATTGATTTTGTATGTGCTTGATACTGGCTTGAATATTAGGCCAAAGTCCTCAATTCCAATATCATTTAAACATTCTTCAAGGAAGAAATGGTGTGGGATGAAGTGGCGAGTAAATCTTGACATGCAGATGCGCTATAAACTATTCTGAAGGAAGTTATGGTGTCTGTGTAGAGGTTACACTCTGGCTCTGGAGCTGTAACCATATTATTAGCACAAGCAATAATAAGAGGAGGATTAAATGAAACTGGAAGGCAAAGTTGCTTTAGTTACCGGTGGTGGCACAGGTATAGGGAAAGCCATTACTCTGGAGTATGCTCGTGAAGGTGCTGACGTAGCTGTCAGTAGCCGAAATATTAAGAACTTGGAAGATGTATGCAAAGAGATAAAAGAAATGGGGAGGAGTTCGCTGGCAGTGGCTGCCGACGTTTGCATAAAGGCACAGGTAGACAGCATGGTTAATGATGTAATAGATAAGTTTGGCCATATAGATATTCTGGTAAACAATTCAGGCACCAGCCGGATGATGCCTATCATTGAGTTTAAAGAAGATGATTGGGACATAGTGATAGATACAAATATGAAAGGAGTATTTTTATGCACACAGGCCGTGGCTAGGCATATGGTGAAGCGGAAATACGGCAAGATAATTAATATATCTTCAACTTCAGCATTGGGTGCTATTGTTAACGGTCAAGCCGCATATACCAGCTCAAAATTCGGTGTCAATGGTTTCACTAAGGCTTGTGCGCTAGAATTCGGTCCTTATGGTATTAATGTTAATGCCATCGCCCCCGGAAGGATTCTAACTTCATTGGTATACAGCAGCAGGACAGATGAACAAGTAAAGGAGTTTATAGAGGTTGGGATAGAATCGTCTGTTCTTGGTCGGTTGGGTACTACTGAAGACATCGCACATTTAGCTCTGTTTTTAGCTTCTGATGACTCTTCATTCATCACTGCGGAAGTAATTGCTTCTAACGGTGGCAGGACAAATTTAAGGGGGAGATGATGAGGAAAAGCTTGGCCAGGGGATTAATAGGAAGGAGATGATAATGAATCTTAAGGATAAGGTAGCTATAGTAACGGGAGGTGGAACAGGGATTGGAAAAGCAATAGCAATTGAATTTGCTATTGCTGGTGCAGATGTGGTCGTATGTAGCCGAAAGCTTGATAATGTAGAGAAGGTCTGTAAACAGATAAAAGATATAGGAAGACAATCTATGGCAATATCTACGGATGTTAGGGTGAAAGATCAAGTAGATGATATGACTTCGCAAGTAATGAATAAATTTGGCAGAATTGATATTCTGGTTAATAATTCAGGAAGTGGAAAGATGGTACCAATCCTGGAAATGAGCGAAGATGTGTGGGATACGGTTGTTGAT
Organism: Dehalococcoidia bacterium; assembly: GCA_030602865.1. The sequence continues at coordinate 7,109 of JAUVYX010000026.1, forward strand.
ACAAACCTTAAAGGGGTCTTATTATGTACACAGGCTGTAGCCAAACATATGATTGAAAAAAAATATGGGAAAATCATTAATATATCATCCACCTGCGCTCTGGGTGCAATTGTTAAAGGGCAATCTGCCTATGTTGCCTCGAAGTTTGCGGTAGTGGGTTTTACAAAAGCTTCTGCAAGGGAACTAGGCCCATATGGTATAAATGTAAACGCTATTGCTCCTGGACGTATTCCAACTCCAATGGTTTTTGAGGATATGACAAAGGAGGAGGCTGATGAGTTTCTCGATAAGGGAAAGAAAGCGACTACGGTAGAGAGAGTTGGTACGCCTGAGGATATTGCGCATTTGGCACTTTTCTTGGCTTCGGATGAATCTTCGTTTATCAGTGCGGAACTTGTAGCTTCCAATGGCGGCAGAACTAATTTAATGGGCAGATGATTACTTAACATAAATAATATTGAAACAAATTTATTTAGAAAGAATTGCTATTGCGATTGAAAGGTAAGAGAAACATTGTTGATGGTCTTCGTTTAGTTAGGCATCTTCTTTTAACCAAAGCCTATTACCATCAGTTATAAGTTCAATTGTACCTGATATATCGGTTCGGTAGATTCTATCATTGCCGATATAATTTTCAAGCATGTTTATTACTTCGCTATTTGGGTGCCCGTAACTATTTTCTGAACCAACTGATATTATTGCTATTTCAGGATCAGTGATAGATAAAAAACGTATTGAAGACGAAGTATTGCTACCATGGTGAGCTACTTTTAAAACTGTGCTTCTTAAATTAGCTCGTTGCATGATGAGGTTAAGTTCGGCCTCATGTCGGATGTCTGCCGTGAATAGGAAGCTAATCTGTCCACTGCATAACCTGAGTACTAATCCATTATTATCGATATCACTGCTGGTTCCTTCGAACAACTCAGATGGCGGGTTGAGCACCTCTATTCTTATTTCGTTACCCAGATCAATAATTTGTCCTGCTCCAACTGTATTGTATTTTAAATTATTACTATTAATAACATAAAGCCATTCATGATAGACAGTAGAGTTGTAGTTAATATCTGCTTCGATTACTTGCTTCACTTCATATCGCTGTAGTATTTCTATAAGACCGGTTATATGATCGGCATGTGGCTGTGTAGATATTACAAGGTCTATTGTCCTATCCCAGAATGGTAGTTTTTTACTCAATTCAAGGCACAACGCCTGTGGACTTGGACCTCCATCTATCAAGATGTTTTGACCGTCTGGAGTTTGGATTAGGATAGCATCTCCCTGCCCAACATCAAAGAAACTTACATGAAGATAATTATCAGAAAGAGTAATGATTGTTGTCCATATTAGTATAATCGCAATAACCAGGGGGATAATAGCTAATTTAATAGCCAGGTATTTCTTCGGCTGATTGGAATTAATTTTCATTGCCC
>JAUVYX010000193.1 GCA_030602865.1 Dehalococcoidia bacterium
ACCAAGGCCAAGTAGAGTTGTGACTACAGGAACCTGTGCTTTCTCAGCGAATTCTTTAAGCTCATCGTAAGCTCCAGAGAGAACTATTCCTCTGCCTGCAATAATAACAGGCTTTCGAGCTTCAGCTATGAGCTTTACTGCTCTTTTTATTTGAACTGCGTGTACCCGCGACACAACTTTGTAACCAGGCAGATTGATTTTTTCAGGATAATTAAATTCTACCTCTTCCTGTTGTACATCTTTAGGAACATCTATTATTACCGGGCCAGGCCTTCCTGTTTGTGCGACATGAAATGCCTCCCTAATTGTTGTTGAAAGCATTTCCGTTTCAGTGACAAGATAATTATTCTTGGTTATAGGCAGAGTAATAGCACTAATATCCGTTTCCTGGAAGGCATCTTTCCCAATAAAAGGCCGACCAACTTGGCCAGTTATACCTATCACTGGGGACGAATCCATATATGCATTTGCAATGCCAGTTACTAAATTAGTGGCTCCTGGCCCCGAAGTTGCCAGGCACACTCCTGCTTTGTGAGTGACCCGTGCATATCCATCTGCAGCATGTGCTGCACCCTGCTCATGCCTGAATAGTATATGTCGAAGCTGTGGATATTGGGGAAGAGTATTATATACAGGAAGTGTTGATCCCCCAGGAATTCCAAAGATAACTTCAACTCCTTCCCTTATTAAAGTCTCACATAATATTTGAGCGCCTGTCTTTTTCATAACATTCTCATTTAACTGGAAAAAACCGCTCCAGAACTGGCTGACATGACCTGGTCCGCATAACGTTTTAGATAACCAGTCTTTACCTTAGATTCGAATGGCGGTAATGCATTTAATCTTCGTTCTATTTCCTCATCTGTAAGTTCTATTTCCAATTTATGGTTTGGAATATCTATTTTAATAATATCACCATCTTTTATGGCGGCTATAGGACCTTTCACTGCAGCTTCTGGAGAAATATGTCCTATGGCTGCTCCCCGGGAACCTCCGGAAAAACGACCATCTGTAATCAACGCAATTTCCTTATCCATGCCAATTCCACTTAGAAGCGATGTAGGCGTTAACATTTCGCGCATCCCCGGACCTCCTTTCGGTCCCTCATAACGAATTACCAAGACATCACCTGATTTATATTTCCCAGCCATTATTGCTGTAGAGGCAGCTTCTTCGCTATCGAAAATTCTGGCAGGGCCCTTATGAGTCAGCATTTCTGGATCTACTGCTGCGCTTTTCACCACTGCTCCCTCTGGAGCTAAATTACCAAAAAGTATGTTGAGTCCTCCGTTAGGACTATATGGACTGGACAAAGAATATATTACGTTTCTATCCTCAACCCTAGCATATTTTATTACCTCACCAATTGATTTCCCCAGCACTGTCCTGGCATCGAGCTTCAACGACTTCGATATCTCCTGCATCACTGCTTGTACACCGCCAGCTACATCCAAGTCTTCGATATGTTGTTCACTCGCCGGAGAAAGCTTACATATATGGGGAACCTTATCACCAACTTCATTTATCCAGGATAAAGTAAATTCTATTCTCGCTTCATGTGCTATTGCTGAAAGGTGCAAAACAGTATTAGTACTTCCTCCCATAGCCATATCCATAGCGAAAGCATTATGCATGCTATCTTTTGTGATTAAATCTTCCGGCCTGATATTCTCAGATAACACTTTCATAACCTGCTGTCCCGTTGCGTAAGCTAGCTGAAGTCGTCGCGCCTGCACTGCTGGTATAGTTCCATTGCCCGGTAGCGCTATTCCTAATGCCTCGCATATGCAGTTCATGGTATTCGCAGTATACAAGCCAGAGCAACTGCCACAACCAGGGCAAGCAACTTTTTCCATTTCCGTTAATCTTGCCTCGGTAATTTCACCTTTGACAGCCATACCAACAGCCTCAAATACAGTGATTAAATCAATTGACCTAACCCTATTATTATCATATATTTTACCTGCCATCATAGGTCCACCACTCACAAATATACAAGGCAAATTTATTCGTGCCGCGGCCATCAGCATGCCAGGTACTATTTTGTCACAATTAGGAATAAATACCAGAGCATCAAACGCATGAGCCATAGCAAAAACTTCGCAAGTATCTGCTATAATTTCACGGCTCGGCAAGCTATATTTCATACCTTCATGGTTCATAGCAATACCATCACATACAGCAGTGGTGTTACCCACGAAAGGAACACCTCCTTTATTCCTGACTCCTTCCTTAACCGCCTGCACGACGGATTCTAGATGAGCATGTCCTGGAACTATATCATTGCTGCTGCTGATTATCCCTATAAAGGGATTGTCCCAGTCATCAGTTGAACAGCCTCTTGCATACAACAAAGATCTATGGGGTGCACGTTCAATGCCTTTTTTTATTGCGTCGCTCCTCAATGTTACCTCCTCATGATTAAAGTGTAGACTCTAGCACGCACAATCAACTGGTTTCAAGTGTAGTGATTTTTTTGATCCTCCGTATGTGTCTGCCTCCCTCGAAGTTTGTAGATAGAAATATTCTCACAATATCTAGCGCAGTACTAGTTTCTATGTCCTCACCTTTTAGACAAAGTATATTGGCATCGTTATGTTTTCTAGCTCTACCTGCTGCAAGAATATCGTAACATAAGGCTGCTCTTATGCCTTTTAGCTTGTTGGCTGCTATACTCATTCCCAGACCAGTTCCACATATTAAAATACCTTTTTCAGAATTACCTGAACTAACCCCTTCTGATACTTTTTTAGCAATATCAGGGTAGTCTACCGAATCAGTGCTATAACAACCATAGTCTTGGCAGTTATGGCCTAGCTCATGCAAATAATCCATAACTTTTTGCTTCAAATAAAAACCACGGTGATCACAACCTACAGCAACATTCATGATTTTTCCTTCCTTTGGCGATAAGCATTGATAACTCGCTCAATATCTCTTTGGGGGATTACCCCATGGCGTAATATAACAGGTTCCACCCCAGTAATATCTATTATTGTAGACTCGTTGCCGCCAGGAGTTCTACCTCCATCAAGTATAAGATCAACTTTATCTCCTAATTGCCTCCGTACCTCATCTGCCGTAAGTGCACTTTGCTCCCCGCTTATATTTGCACTTGTGCCAATTATTGGCTTACCGAGGTACTTGATAAGTGCTAAAGGTATTGGATGCCTTGGCATTCGCACCGCCACTGTGGACTGGCTGGAAATG
>JAUVYX010000083.1 GCA_030602865.1 Dehalococcoidia bacterium
GGAAAGCAATGAATATCTGCCTTTTACCAGAGCCCTTTTGGGGCTGGTAGAAGATGGAGTAATAGAGGGAAAGACTTCGGTTATCACCCGGCTTGAAATCCTTGTAGCTCCTGAGAGGAAAAGCAATAAGCTGATGGTGGATAGATATAAAATGGTGCTGGAAAGGTTTCCACACCTTGAAGTTGTCCCTGTTGATGCACAGGTTACTGATCTGGCTGCAATTATCAGGGCCAAATACAGCGTCAGGACGCCTGATGCAATACAGCTTGCCAGTGCGATACTGAAAGGGGCCCAGGCGTTTGTAACTAATAACGATTTCCTGAAGAGAGTTCAGGAGATAGAGGTTCTCAAAATAAAGGATATTTTAAATTCCTTTTAATGCGTAAAAGAGCTGTGCTTATTTTGCAGCGGGGCAAAGTCGCATGCACTCAGCGCAGCCTCCGGCGGCGTAGCGGAAGGAGGCACAGGCGAATTTGTTTATTGAGTAGGCTTCTCCTTCATCTGGTATCTGCAGAGCACCAGCGGGGCAGCCCTTTATGCAGATACTGCAGATAGAGACAAGTGCCATCATACTTTAATATGTTGCTTGCGTTTCTTAGTTTATCAGTCTTTATATTTTCTAAGAGTGTTCTTTTATATCCTCAGTAGGTAGATCTTTTCTGTACATCTCCCAATGATGCTGTAATAGTGATAATGTACTTTCTGTCATGCGTTTGAGATGATATGTATTTAGGACTTTTCTGAATAAGCGTATTGGGTTAGCTTCTACAAGTTGTGGGCTAATATGTACAAGCCTCTGCATTAGGAGGATTATTTCACTTGGAGGTATTTCTTCAATAGTTCTATTACCGCATTCTCTCAATAAAATGGATTCGGTTCCCGGCAAACGTACAACTTCCAATAATTTATCATCTTTTCCAAGTTCAGGATTTCGGTTTATTAAGCCAATTGCCGTAGCGTGCTGAATAGCATAATCAAAAACTGACTTAATCTGTCTGCCAACCTTATGTATGCCGACTGCAGATGCATAGATATGGTATAGCCTGGAGCAGACAATCGGACCTTCAGCTTCAATAATGCTAATCAGACCATCCACTATCTCTTGCAGATTGTTTTCTCGTGGATACTGGAGAGGCGAGGAAGTCCAACTAATATAGGGTTGTAGGAGAGAAACATTTGTTGGCCCACGTAATGGTCTGGAATCCATTTGCTGATTATCAGTTACAGATATTGATGGTATATTGTGAGTTGAATGTGTTTCTCCATCTGGGGACTCAGGAAAAGTACTTGGTTTCGAAGCCCTGCTTTCGCTATTAGTGGAATCATCCTCAGGAGTTTGTTTGCTTAAATCTGGTATTGAATTATCAGCACTGGTATCTTCGTTATATTGTCGAGATTCATTACTATAGCCATTATTGGGGTAGATTTTATTAATCTTCAGGTTTTCCCATAAATCATCCAGCGAATGAACAGGGTCTCGATAATAAGTGCTACCTCTGATACGCCAGAAGGGATACCCTGACCTTTCGATTTGTCTTTGACGTGACTGGTCTTTTTCCCATTGTTCTACGCCATGCCACTCATCACCATCACATTCTACCGCCAGTCGTCCCTGCATGCCCTCCACAAGCAAATCAATACGGTAGCCTGCGACTTTGAATTGAGGATGTACACGGTAACCCTTGTCATGAATCTTCAAGAAAACATCCACCTCAAACCAACTATCAAAAGGTGGGGGTTGGTTTCCTTGTTTACGGTCATTTTTATTATGAGCTTTTAATCTTAGCTGGTCGATAGAAATATCACCGATGCTTTCCTGTTCTAACGTAGGGTTCTGGCAGTAATTCAGCAGTTTGTTTTTTAAATCTTCCGGATTCGGCAAATCATTTAATGTAACTGAGTGGAAAAGCCACATCTGTTCCTTCGCGCGGCTGGCTGCGACATTAAAACGACGCTCATCTTGTGGTTTGTTTAATACTCCAATGCTATGATTTTCACCAGGGGCGGAAACCATGCTTAAGAATATGACATCGCGTTCATCTCCCTGAAAAGCATATGCATTACCACATCGTAAGTCCCTCTTTTCAATCTCTTCCGTGCCGATTGCTATCATCAGTTTGTTGCGTATTATTTTGTCTTGGATGTTCCCAAGCAAACTGATTACGCCCATTGTTTTTCCATTATATGCTTTATCCTGACAACAATTCTTGATTTGTTCGACCAGCGCTTCGGCTTCAGGGAGGTTACTAATATTTGGAGATTTCCCTTGCTGATATCCATCCTTTACATGTATTGCTTTTATGGTTGGTTGCAATCTTCCCTCTCCATATTGCTTTAGGGGTATTAGCGGGGATTCCTTGTAAAAATTGTTATTGGAGAACTGTATTATCTCTGGCATACAGCGGAAATGCTCTCGCAGATATACAGAACCTTCATATCTAATGCTAGCTTGGCTGAATAAACTAGTATCTACGTTGAATGCATCATTAAAGGGGATATCAAATAAGTATTGTTTACGGAGCCTGTTTACGTCTTCTCTGATTACCCCTATTGGGGAGGGGCTGATTTGTTTATCGTCTCCGACAACGATGATGGTTTTAGCAAGATACTGCAAGAAAAGGCTTTCAAGTCCGGACTGGCTTGCCTCGTCAACAATGACAACATCGAAAATATCGGGTTTCATTTGCATAGTATCTACCACGCGATAAGTTGGCATAATCCAGGCTGGAATGGCAGAGCGACAAGTTTTCATGTGCTCACGAGCTTCTCTTCGATGCTGGTTTGCATATTTGCCTTTTCCCTTGCCTATACGGTCCACTGCAAGTTTGTACGCAAGTAATCCCTTACGTTTCTTTTCGCTTAAATGCGAAAAACAATGGTCCAAGGCTTTTATTGCAGCCAGGTTTTGGATGGTGTCTTTTATCTTTTCCCGACAATTAACTAAGTTCTCGGCTAGTTGTTTTTGTCTGGAAGGATCGCTAATGTGCTTATGCCATTGGCTCGCTCTTGACCAATTCCATGCCTCAGAGAAATGCAGGAGGCGGTCATCCCATAAAGTATCACTGAAAGTGTCCTGTAATTCTGATGCAACCGCTGGTGCCTTGATGTGGAGCTGTTGCATCAATTCATTTCTTCTACTCAAACATTTTCTTGATTCTATTAATGACTGGATTTCCTGATAATGTTTGATATAGTTGTTCTCGTCCCTGTTCCTGATTGAATTAACTAAATCTATAATTGTCTGGTGCTCCGTGCTTGACTTAATGAGATTCCTCTCCATTTCTCGAAAACCATCATATAGTTCTGTTAACTGTTTTTCTATTGCTATACTTTGTGCAGTTTCAACAAAGCGGGATACGGATGACATGTCGTACCAGACAGGTTCAGGTAAATCCATTTTTACTTTTAACGCTGTTTTAGCATTATCCAAGCAGGAATTGAGCGCTATGCACTTATCTAGCTGAGAGATAAGTTGTCGATAATATGCAATCTTTATTTCGAAAGCGCTGTTAGTTATAGTTGTTCTGTTTTGCCATAACTCCTCGAGGGACTCAAAATGCTCTGAGACATTTATCCATTTCAGTAAATCTTGCAGGGCGGCAGGTGAATTGCATGGCTGTTCTGCTATTGTTACTTCTTTGACCAGGTATAAACCTCGTTTTACAGATGCATGCCTGAAAGGTCCAAATCCTAATTTTCCGCCAGTTTCAAGGTGCTGAAGCAGCTCAGTAGCATGTCGCTTGACTGCATTCCGGTCCCTCCCATCTAAACCTGTGACAGTGTATTTAGAGACTTCACTGGTGTTGTTGTCAATAGCGCCAAGATGCAGACTCATGCTATTTCTTAGTTCTATCCACACCTCCGCTTTCCCTTCAAGGATTTGTGTTGTAGTGTCACTTATCCATGTGTCGGATGATTGTAATAAAGATAGAACGTCTATTTGCAATTCTTTCAAGGCTGCTATTATGGTTTGACGTTTACACGTGTCTATTGAGGAGAGAGGCCTATGTTCAACACGTTGCCTGATATCCTTGTCTGCTTCATACTGTGCGGATAGTTTCCTTTCTCTCGCTACTAGCGATGCAAAATCCTGTGGGATAGTAAGAGTTTCAGTAGTAATGGTAATCTTTTGTAACTCATCTATTGTTTCATTACTAAACTCTCTTTGAAGCTCAAGAAGTTCCAGTGCTTCATCATTGCTTAAGGCAGGTTCTCCTTCGGGAACAGTTGATATCCATTGATATGCGTTTTCTTCCTCATGCAGTCTTTCTGCTATCTGTTGTGAAGTTCCCTCGTAATTGCCAAACATTGATGGATGTTTGAATGTTTCTGCCTCGCGGATTTCCTGCATTTCTCGGAGAATCTTGGCTTTTTCTCTACGTGCATCGTCCAGTTTGGCTTTATCTTCATCCATTCTGCTTTTGTAGTCGAGAGATCTCCAATTGTTGTGTGTAGAAAGGATGCCTTGTACTGAAGATTCAAGATCCATCTTATTGGGATTCTTTCTAAGATCTTTGATACTTTTTGTACCCCCTCCAAGGTCCATAACACATAATTTCCGAACTTCGGTAGGAATCTTGTCGTGTAAAACAGATAACGCTGTTGCAGTATGACTAGTTACCAGTATGCGCTTGCCTTTTGCCAAGAAATGGCAAATCAGGTTAGCAATGGTTTGGGACTTTCCCGTTCCCGGTGGCCCCTGAACCAGTATACCGCGATTCAGTTCTGACTGTTGGGCAATGCTTTCCTGCTCATCATTATAATTAAGCGGGAAATATAACTCATTATCATTAGTTAAATGCTGACCATCGTAGAAATTATCTGACGGTTTCGGCGAACCAAACGTTTCCTCGGGGTCTCTTATCAGGTCATTGACGCCCATTGGTATGCCGTTCGAACTATGAATATCGGCTAATATAGTTTCCAAAGCATAAATCATGCCCCGTTCATTTCGCTTACGGAGTATTATGGCAGGGGCAAAACTTACTTGAGGTTGCTGTAGTGCATCTTTTTGGGGTTGGGTGGATTGACTGTAAGCTATGCCGGCTGGGATGGAATTTATCCATGATTTGAGTACGTCATGTATGGCAGTACTCCATATTTCATCTCCTATTTCGTCAATAAGTGTCTCGACTACTTTTATTTCATCTATACTAGGACAGCCCTCTGGCTCAACCATGTCCTGTTCCAGTGTAAGCTTGGAACCTTCGGTAGAAGATGTAAGGGTTATTTTCCCTTTTTGGGGATCAAAAGAAATGGCTGTTTGTGCGGAAAGCAGATGGCGTTTAATTATCTGGTTG
>JAUVYX010000036.1 GCA_030602865.1 Dehalococcoidia bacterium
TATATAGCCAACACTGCGACGACTGGCAGCTCCATGTACGCCACCATCTTCAGGAGTCTCAGGCAGAACCATGCGAATACATTCCTTTGCTTCCTCTGCCGAACGACAATCGGTAAATAATATATTCTGAATACCCGCATCAAGAGACCTGTTGGTAATAAACAACCTCGGGTCCTGTTCCACTTTCATCATCGATGACATGCTGGGGAAAAGCTCAACTGCACGAGCGAAATTTGGAAGGCTCTCCAGGCTCCAATCAGTATATTCTCCGCTGAGTTCAATATAGTCAAACATACCTGAATGACCAATTATCTCTGTTACCATCGGTGATGTAATCATCTGCCGTGTACCCAAAGTTGGTTTCCCTGCATCTAAAAGTTCCCTGAGTATATTTCTCCTCATTTTGTTCTCCTTCGTTTATTTTTTATATCCGCCAGTTAAGAACAACTGACGATAATATTATACGAACATACTGACATTTAATGCAATAATAATCATCATCCATTGCAGCTATCAACGCCTTCATCCACAGGGCAAAGAAAGGCTCAGCGATTCCTACGCAGGACAGGGGGGGAGAGACAGTATTCCCATCAGTTTTTTCGTAGAACGGGAAGAAAGGCCATTCCACCAATCACCAGTAGTAGAGAGGCAGATAGATAGAATACGGCAGAAAGCCCCATGTTATCAGCCACGGCACTGGACATCTATAATGATATTTACATAAGGTGACCGGTTGTCAACCCTTATTCATTAAGCAACGAGGGATGTTTCATGAGCTAACTCAGGAGACATCCTTTTTCGTTATCCAGTAATAAACCGCTATAGAGAACGCAACTATACCAAAACATACTGTGATGGCTTCAGTAGTACCATAATCACGATATGTAAAGTATGCAGCGATTGCCGCAAGAATTACCCCAAGGAAAGGAATTATTTTAGCCAGTTCCATTATGTTTACCCCTCTATTTTATATGTTCAACTACATTATACAATAATCATGATTTTCCAGAAATATTAACTCTGTAGCAAACAACAGCCAGGACGGGTTATGTCTCCAATGCTTGCATTTAGATGGATAGTCACACGCCAGCAAATTACAAAGGATATTTAAAAGGCTTCCCTATTTCATTGAAGCAAGCTATAATCTGCCAATACTGCAAACTTTAGCATAGCACCAGTCGCCAGATAGAACAGGATTTAGTAGCTATAAAACTTGCCCTTTCTATAGGTGCTGTACATAGCATGCCCTTTTCTCAGGGTATAACCATAGAAGGTGCATTAATACAATAGAGTACTTCAAATAGTAGTAAAGAGAATGAAATGAATCCGATAAAGAGGCTAAAAATATTTTACGGATACTGGATACTGCTGGTTGCCTTTTTATGCCTGTTCATCCCTGCAGGATGTGGTTATTTCATTTTCAGCCTGTTCATCAGGCCCCTCCAGGCTGATATGGGATGGAGTCGAGCCGGGATAATGATCGCCTTCTCCATCCTCCTCCTGGTTACAGGAGCAGCTTCCCCTTTCGCAGGACGAATCGTTGACCGCTATGGACCCAAAAGGGTTATCTTCACAGGGGTTCCTATCATGGCTTTAGGATTTATTCTGTTGAGCACAACAACCTTTCTTTGGCAATTCTATCTAGGATATGCAATTGTCGGTATTGGTACAGCAGCTTCGTCCCAGGTATCCGCCAGCACCCTGGTTTCAAACTGGTTTGATAAAAAAAGAGGTATGGCCATTGGCATAATGTCAATGGGGATAGGTGCAGCAGGTTTTGTCTTTGCACCTCTCGTTGGAGGCTATCTAATACCCAGTTTTGGCTGGAGAACAAGCTATCTAGTCCTGGCTGTAATCACCTGTGCTTCCCTGATTCCCGCGACGCTGCTGATAGTAAAAACCAGGCCCTCAGATATTGGTCTTTTCCCTGACGGTATTAAGCCAACAATAACAGGTAAAATAAACGGAAGCAGTTCCATGTCCTCCCAGGGATTGTCCTTAAAGGCAGCTTTTGGTACGATAGCATTCTGGTTGATTGCTATTTCCTACCTGACAGGAGGGTTCAGCAGTGTTGGGATAATACAAAGCCAGGTGCCCCATTTCGAAGACATTGGTTTCTCCACCACAACGGCAGTGGGTGCCCTCAGTCTCCTGGGAATTGCCAGTGCCATCGGAAAATTCGCCTTCGGCTGGCTTTGTGATAAGCTGCCAGCCAAGTATGTTTCTGCCATTGGACTGGGGCTACAGGCTATAGGAATCCTGATACTGTTAAATTTGAGCTCTGCAACTTCACAGACCCTGTTATGGTCCTATGCCTTGCTCTTCGGTTTCTCTCTTGGCAGCTGGCTGCCAACCTTGTCAATGCTCACCAGTACCAGCTTTGGACTGCGTTCTTACGGCACTATTTTCGGACTGCTGAACTTTTTTCAGTGCATTGGAGTCGCCTCCGGCCCTTTCATAGCAGGATACATCTTCGACATCACTGGTAGCTACCACAATGCTTTTATCATCTTCCTGCTTCTATATGCGGTCTCGATTCCTACAGTACTACTGATTCGTCAAGTAAAAAGGATTTCAACCTGATTAAACAGTGCATCGCCACTGAACTCCAGTCCTCATACTCAGAAAAGACTGGTATCATAGATACATAGAAGCAAGCAGGGTCTTGATTCTCAGCACATAGTAGTGTATGTTGAGCACATCCAGCGACAACATGATCAACCACATGAGATAGCGGAGGGAATTCAATGGCAAAAGTCAACATCGTCGGCATAGTAGGCAGCCCCAGGCATCACAGCAACACCGAGGTGATGGTCAGGGAAGCCCTGGAAGGAGCAGAAGAGACAGGCGACGTGGAAACACAGTTGCTCCTGCTGGCTGGCAAGAAAATCAACCCATGCATTAGTTGTTTCAAGTGCAATGAAAAGAGGGATTTTTGCATCTTCCGATTCAAGGATGACATGCACGAGGTATATGAAAAATACCTGGCAGCTGACGGCCTGATAATCGGGAGTCCTGTATATCATCTATCCATATCAGGAATATTAAAGAACGCCATCGACCGCCTGGGACAGGGGCTGAACTCGAAATATCGAGCCACTGGACGACCTTGGTTCGCTAAAGTTGGCGGGGTGCTGACCCAGGGTATGGGTAGATTTGGAGGGCAAGAATACACCGTACAATTCCTGGTCAGCCACCTGCTGCTAATGAACAACCTGGTGGTAGCTCCTGGCATGGGCGATGGTATCGGCGCAATCGGGTCATTCAACAATCAACCAATAAGGCAAGTCGGGGCGATAGCCGAATACGACACAGAAGCACTTCCTCAATCAAGGGCATTGGGCAAACGGGTAGCAGAGATTGCCAGAATAGTGAGGGCTGGAGCAGAAACACTGAAAGACGAATTACCAGAGGAATACAATCAATATCTACTGCAAAGACAGGCAATTTCGGACTATGCACGCGCCACCCAGAAATGGGAATCAAAACAGGGCAAGGGACGATCCTGATAATATTAACGAGAGGAACTGGAGATGACCGGAAAATACGAAGTTAAATGTGGGATTACTGGCTGCCCCAATGACGCCATAGACGATTGTTCATATTGCGGAATACCCCTATGTGAAGCTCACGCTAAAAAGCTGGAGGGGCGAAAAGGCACTGAACTCTATTGTGGAGGCTGCTATGCCTATCTGTCAGCATCCGGTTTAAAGGACAGGGAACTGGACCGCAAGCTGATACCAAACCTGCTGATGGTCAACAGCAGAAAATGTACCGGATGCAGGACATGCGAGTTGATATGTTCCTTCGTACACAGCAAGGCGTTCAGCTACCAAAATTCAGCAATCACTGTTACCAGAAATGAAGATTGGGGCAGCAGCAAGCTGACTATTTGCCTTCATTGTGAGGACCCGGAATGTGTGAAGGTCTGCCCCAGCGGGGCACTGAACAAGGATAACGATACGGGATTCGTCTCTCTTGACCAGGAAAAGTGCACCCTGTGTATGCTATGTATAGATGCCTGCCCCTACCATGCCATACATGACAACGACGACAAGATTGTAAAATGTGACCTATGTGGTGGAGAGCCAATGTGCGCCAGGTACTGTCCCTCCGAAGCCATCGAATGGATAAAGAAATACAAGATCGGAGAACGCCACAAGCTCGTCTACCTATTTAACACGGAAAGCGAGGAGGCATAAAGATATGTCATTCAACGCTACGATTCTCAGAGTCAATCTGACAGAGCATACAATAGAGAAACAGCAACTGCCACAAAAGCTCATAGAGGACTATCTCGGCGGTAGAGGAATAGGGATAAAAATCCTGTACGATGAGCTGCCGGCGGGGACGAAACCTCTCTCCCCTGAAAACATAGTGGTATTCTCCACTGGTGTACTTGGTGGCACCTTTGCTCCAGCCTCTGCCAGGTTGACGGTAACTTCCAAGTCTCCCGAAACCAATTTCTACTGCAAGAGCAACGTCGGCTCTCATTTTTCACCGGAGTTAAGGTTCGCTGGCTATGACTGCATTCTGGTCACCGGGGCGTCTGATAAACCAGTGTATCTTTATATAAAAGACGATACAGTCGAAATCAGGGATGCTGGTCATCTCTGGGGCAAGGACGTCAGGGAAACAGACAAGATACTGAAAGAAGAACTGGGGGATGATGGATTTTGCATTATGTCAATCGGTCCGGCAGGGGAGAACATGGTCAAATATTCGGCAATAATGTCCGGCATTTACCGCTGCGCAGCGCGGGGAGGAATGGGTGCCGTGCTGGGCTCCAAGAAATTAAAGGCCATAGCAGTGAGAGGAACTGGGGTAGTACATGTAAGTAATCCGGATAAATTCGCCGATACCGCCTTGAGAGCCAGGGAACTGGTCAAGGATGATAAAGACAGATTTTTCAGATATTTCTACTTCGGCACACAGAGGGGTCTTATCTGGGCAAATAACGCCGGTACCAATTCAGCCAGAAATTATCAGACAGGATACGTAGAAGAAGCCTATAAAGTAGGTGGTGAATACATCAGGGAGAGATACCAGACAGCGGAGACCGGTTGTGGTTCATGTGTGTTGTGTTGTGGCACTTTTTACGAGGTCAGGGAAGGACCGTATAAGGGAAGCCATTCGGAAGGCCCTGAATGGGAAGCCTGCAACGCCTTCGGGGCCAGAGTGGGCGCATCCGATACTGAGTTTATGCTCAGGGCAAATGAGCTGAGCAACTTGTATGGCCTGGATCTTTGCTCTGTCTCAAGCATTATCGCCTTCGTCATGGAACTGTACCAGAGAAGGATTATCACAAAAAAAGATACCGACGGCCTCGAGCTATCATGGGGAAACCACGAGGTCATCCTGGAACTGCTAAGAAAGATTTCGCAGAGGGAAGGTTTTGGTAATATACTCGCTGAATCGATAACTGCTGTATCAGCAAACTATAAAGGTTCAGAAAAATACGTGATTGCTATCAAGGGACTGCCCATAACCGCAGTCGACCCCAGGATTACGGTGCCCTATGCTCTTGCCTTCGCTGTAAATCCCAGAGGGGGAGACCACCTGCATTCAGAGATACTCTGCCAGTTTGGAGCCAACCCCGAGCATGTCAGAATTGCCCGGGAGGTGAGCGGCAGCCCCGAGGGAACTAAACCATTGTCATACGAAGGGAAGGCAAGGATGGTGAAATATCACGAGCAGGTGTGCTGCGCCACAGATTCACTGGGGATATGCTTCCTGCATACACTGTCCTCTCACAGGGTAAGCCCTGAGATCATGGCTGCACTGTTTGAAAACGCCACCGGTATATCCATGGACACTGAAAATTTGCATCAGGCGAGTGAAAGAATACTAAACCTGGAGAGGGTTTTTAATATCAGGGAAGGACTGAGGAAAGAGGATGATACATTGCCGCGTAGGATGTTCGATGAGGAAATTCCCAGCGGCCCCAGTAAAGGACGCAGGGTCTCTGAAGAGAAATTCAACAAATTGCTCGAGGAATATTATGAGCTGCATGGGTGGGACTCGGATGGCATGCCACGGACAGAAACGATGAGCAGGCTCGGTCTCAAGCCTTTTAAAAAATAGAGGCGTCGTCTATAACAGAGAGGAGAAAAAAGCAAAATGACGGTATTAAAATTTGCCAGGCTGGGATATGCCATCACCCATCAACTGGCGCATGTGAAGGCAGATGAGAACGTGCTGATCCTGGGAGACACGGGAAGCAATCGAGATATGCTGGATGCGATAGCCACGGCCTCAATAGGAATCGGGGCCGAAACCCAGCTAATGGTTTATCCCCAGAGAGCAACTATAAACATCGAACCTCCAGCAGCCATAGCCGAGGCGATGAAGGCCACAGATGTGCTTATCGACCTGTCAGTCCAGTACATGATACATACCAGTGCTTACTCTAAGGCGCGGGAAGCGGGAACAAGATGTCTGGTAAGCTCTGCAAGCGGTATAGAGGACTATATAATCCGTGGTGTCACCAGGATAGACTACCCGGAGATGGTAAGAGAGGGAGATGCCATCGGCAAGCTATTTGAAAAAAGCCGGAAATGCAGGGTCAGTTCAGAAGAAGGCACCGATATTGAGATGTCACTTGGTGGGCGACCCGCAATACATCGCGACGGAATGGTTGTTGGTAAGGGAGAGATAGATTATTTCCCTGGCTCACAAATCTCCATTGCGCCGCTGGAGGAATCCATCAACGGCAAGCTGGTGGTAAACGGAAGCATCTTCCCGCCAATCGGAAAGCTGGACAGGTCTGCCGAGATAACCATGAAAGACGGAAAAATTGTTGATGTTAAAGGAGGAACAGGTGCAACGGGATGGTACAAATATCTGAAGGAAATCAATGACCCTAAAATGTACTACGTTGCACATTTCAGTTTGGGATTAAATCCTAATGCCTCTTTATCAGGCAACATTATAGAAGATGAGCGAGTGCGGAGTTGCGTGGTCTTTGGTTTTGGTTCACAAATGCCCGACTTCAAGGGAAATCTTGGCAAGGCTAAGACACATACGGATACGGTAACCCTCAATACCACGGTCTTCCTGGATGATACCAAGATCGCTGAGAATGGGAATATATTAGTCTGATTCAGCCGGGAATGAAATGAACCTAGCAACAGCCATAAGCCGGGAAGTGGACAGGAACAGGGAGAGAATAATCGCCCTGGCACAAAAGCTCATCAGGATACCAAGTTTCTCCGGCAACGCCGAAGGATTATCCAGTATAGCGCAGGTCATCGCCCCAGAGATGAAAGATATGGGTTTCTCGGTGGAGCTTCCCGAGGCGGAGAAGGGCTTAACCAACGTGGTAGGGAAATTTCATGGCGCTGAGAACGCTCCCTGTATTCTGTTCAACGGACATGTCGACGTTGTTCCGGTGGCAGATGAGCATGAGTGGAACCTGCCACCGTTTGGTGCTGAAATAAGGGATGGATGTATATACGGGCGAGGTGCTTGTGACATGAAAGGTGGCGTCACCGCTATGCTGGCAGCTCCCAGGATAGTATTCAGCCTGTTCCCTGAATTTAAAGGTAATATAATCCTCACTGCCACAGTTGATGAAGAAATTGGCGGTTTTAAAGGCATGAAATACGTCATGGAGCAGGGAATCAGGGCCGACATGGGCATCGTCTGCGAGCCTACCGACCTGAAAATAGTCAATGTCTGCAAGGGCCTGCTATGGCTCA
>JAUVYX010000218.1 GCA_030602865.1 Dehalococcoidia bacterium
GGGCAACCTAATCTGTCCCTCTAGATTCCTCTTAGGAGCACATAAACGAGTTGTTATTTCAAGCTTACCGGAAGGCGATGATAAACCAATTAAATACCCATTAATCTTTCTCAATGCTGACGTGGTGTTAATAAACAAAATAGATTTTTTACCGTACGTCGATTTTAATATGAAATTATACAAACAAACTTTGTTGAACCTTAACCCAAAGTTGATTATATTCGAAATATCCTGCAAGACGGGCTCTGGAATCGAAGACTGGTGCGCCTGGTTAGAAAATGAAACTGAAAAGCATCGTTAAAGAACAATAGCCAACTGTAGTATACACATCTATTAACGCATGCATTAAACTAGATTCAAGTTACTACTTTCACTTAGAAAATACAGTGGTGGTTATGGGTGATTGAAGAGTACTGATAAAATATCTCTTTGTATGTTCAGTAAACATTTTCATATTACATATCCATCTAGCAATACAGCTTTTGGTATCAAACATTTGGGCATGTATGGGTTATGAATTTGCCAAATAGTGCGCTGATATTAGCTCGTATAAACATTCGAGGGGTTGTTCAGGGAGTTGGCTTCCGCCCATTTGTCTATGGTCTTGCTTTCAGGTACAACCTGAAAGGATGGATATTTAATAGCTCCGAAGCTGTTAATATTGAAGTAGAGGGATCACGCAAAGCAATCGAGCTGTTTCAAAAGACGATACAATCGGAAACCCCTCCACGGGCCCATATCGAAAACATAACCATCAGCTATCATAAACCAGTTGGACACGGAATATTTGAAATACGGCATAGTGTCGCTGAAGCAGGGAAATATCAGCTTATCTCTCCCGATATCGCCACCTGCCAGAAATGCTTAAGTGAGCTACTTGATCTACAAGACAGACGTTACCGTTACCCCTTTACCAACTGTACTAATTGTGGACCACGCTTCACTATAATCGACGGAATTCCTTATGATCGTGCCAGAACCACCATGCGACAATTCCAGATGTGTCCGCAGTGCCAGGCAGAGTATGATAATCCCCTGGACCGCCGCTTCCATGCACAACCCAATGCCTGCCCTTATTGCGGCCCCGTTGTTGAGCTAATAAATGCAAGTGGTGCCATCATAAGTTGCTCAGACCCCGTTCTTCATGCAAGCCAGTTATTAAAAAGAGGCGAAATCATTGCTGTAAAAGGATTAGGAGGCTTTCTGCTTGCCTGTAATGCCAATAATGCATCGGTGATAGCTACTCTGCGCCAAAGGAAACATCGACCATTTAAACCATTCGCAATAATGGTCAGGGACCTAGGTGAGGCCAGAGAACACTGTAACATATCATCAGAGGAGGAAATTTTGCTATCCTCCACACAAAGCCCAATAGTACTGATGAACTGGAAGAAAAGTTCATCAGTAGCTAAAGAGGTTGCTCCACGTCAAAAATATCTTGGCATTATGCTACCCTACACCCCTCTGCACCATCTGCTACTCAGAGACACTGATTTTCCCATCGTGATGACCAGTGGTAATCTTAGCGAAGAGCCTATAGCTAAAGATAATGATGAAGCGCTACAAAGGCTTTCAGATATCGCTGATTATTTCTTGATACACAACCGTGATATACATTCACGTTATGACGATAGTGTCGCAATAATAGAAAGAGAAACAATACAGTTAGTAAGGAGGGCGCGTGGCTATGCTCCTGCCCCTATTCACCTGGGCTTTCAAGCCAGGCAATTACTTGCCTGCGGGGCTGAGATGAAAAATACATTCTGCCTGACCCGAGATAACTATGCTTTCGTTAGCCAGCACATTGGAGACATGGAAAACGTAGAAACTTTGGAGCATTTTACTACTACAATTTCCTTGTATGAGCATCTATTCAACATTCATCCCGAGATTATAGCCCATGACCTGCACCCAGACTACTTGTCAACCAGCTATGCAAGAGAACTCGGCGCCTCCGGGATAAAGACCATTAGCGTACAACACCATCATGCCCACATTGTAAGTTGCATGGCAGATAACAGGTTAGATTCCCCAGTTATCGGAGTAGTCCTGGATGGGACTGGATGGGGTCCAGATGGACATATCTGGGGTGGAGAATTTATGATAGCTGACTACAATAGCTTCGACAGAATGGGTCACCTGGAATACCTGCCTCTACCGGGAGGTGATGCAGCCACCAGGAAGCCATATCGCATTGCCGTTGCTTACCTGCTCAAACTACTGGGGGAGAACGCAGTAGAGAAGGCCATCATTCTGAGCCAAAGCACTGAATATCAGAACAAAAAAGACAACCCAACCAAAGAAGATTTTACGATTCTCGCCAGTAAAACTGAGCTTGGAATCATCCGGCGCCAGATAGAAAGAAGATTGAACTCGCCAATGACATCCAGTATGGGACGATTATTCGACGCCATATCCGCACTGATAGGGATAAGAGGGACGATAGACTACGAAGGGCAGGCAGCAATAGAACTAGAAATGGCGGCTTACAATGAGGAATATAATAATAATGAAAATTATCCCTATGAAATACTGGAAGACTCGAACATGCTTATCGTGAAGCTAAGCAAATTATTTTCAGCCATCCTAGAAGACATGGCAGTAAAGAATTCACAGGCAACAATATCGATTAGATTCCATAATACCATTGTCAGGATAATCGGCGAGATGTGCGAGTTAATAGCCAAGCGAACTGGCATCAGGCAAGTAGCATTAAGCGGTGGGGTATTTCAAAACCGTCTTCTTTTTCAAAAAACAGTTAATATGCTGGAAATGGACAACTTCAAGGTGCTGACTCACAGGCAAGTGCCCTGCAATGATGGTGGTATTTCCCTGGGGCAGGCAGTAATTGCCAATTTTGTCAGTTGAAACAAAGCATAATAGCAATAAGACGGATATTTATTAAGGTCACATATCAGATAATCATATGCCCTTACCTTCTTTTTCAAGTACACG
>JAUVYX010000245.1 GCA_030602865.1 Dehalococcoidia bacterium
CGGCAAAGGCCGATTCCTTCAGCGCCAAACTGTTGTGCCTGCGCAATCATTCCAGGAGTGTCTGCATTAGCGCGAATACCCAGTCGCTTAAATCCATCGCACCATGCCAGCAGTGTGCCAAGTTCAGAAGTGAGTCCTACTTTTTCCACCGGCAAGAGACCGATATAGATGTTTCCACTGCTGCCATCGATAGTAATATCATCGCCTTCCTTAACTGTCTCCTCTCCGCAGGTGAACTGTTTCAATTCGTGGTTGATGCTGATTTCTTCAGTACCACAGACGCATGGTTTGCCCATGGCCCTGGTAATTATAGCTGCATGGGAGGTCAGGCCGCCTTTCTGGGTGAGCACGCCATCAGCAGCAGCGATTCCCTGGATATCATCAGGGCTGGTTTCAGCTCTTACCAGGATTACGTGAAGACCCTTATCCGTCATTTGCTGAACAGCGGTGATATCAAAGGCCGCTTTGCCGCCAACGGCTCCCGGCGCCGCATTGAGTCCCTTTACCAGTACCTTGTATCTGGATGGATTTTTGATCTGTTTATGCAGCATCCCTCGTATGTTGGCAACAGTGACTCGCATAATCGCTTCTTCCATGGTGATGGTATCTTCCTCCACCATGTCAACGGCAATCTTCACCGCTGCATATCCGCTACGTTTACCATTTCTGGTCTGGAGGAGATAGAGCTTGCCTGATTCAATGGTGAACTCTATATCCTGCATATTCCTGAAATACCCCTCGAGCTTTTTACCAAGGCTGTCAAGTTGTTTATAAACAGACGGCATTGCCTGTTTCAGTTTCTCTATCGGTTCTGGTGTTCTTACTCCTGAAACGAGGTCTTCTCCCTGCGCCTTTGGTAAATATTCGCCGAAAAGACCTTTGGCGCCAGTACTGGGGTTACGGGTAAAGACAACCCCTGTGCCAGAAACATCATCTTTATTTCCATATACCATTGCTTGTATAATGGCGGAAGTGCCCAGGGTAGAACTGATGTTATTCAGGCGGCGGTATTCAATCGCTCGCATGCTGTCCCATGACTTAAAAATGCTCTTAACAGCGCTGGCCATTTTCGAGTAATCACCAATATTTAAGATGGTATCCATCATGCCGGGCATGGATGCCGGTGCGGAGGACCGGACTGATACTTCCAGCCCCTCTCCCAGTTTCCTTCCCATCTTCTCTTCAAGTATGGAAAGAGCCTCCCTGATTTCCTCATCGGGCAATAATTTGGTCTCCATCCATTGTTTATAAGCATCAATGGAGACAGTGAATCCTGGTGGTATGGGAAGTCCGATTTTGGTCATGGTAACCAGGTTAGCACCCTTGTTACCAAGCCGTAGCTTGTCATTTAAATTGTCGCTGAATAGATGAACGTACTGCAATTTATTGAACCATTCCTTCCGGGGATCGATTTAATTTGACTAATTTACGGGGAGAAACTGAGGAGCTAATGTCAATCTTTAAATAATCTCGTTATATATTTTTATTTGAGAGTAATTATAGTCTATTTCCTCGTATCAACCAAATTTATGATGGAGGGGGACTGAAATGCTACATAAAACAAGTGCAGATGGCTTTAAAAACTGTTCATGAGGGTTGCAACAAAGTGTTCTATTGCTATACTCTGGGAAGTAGAAAGAGAGGAGGAGAAGGGAAATAAACAAAGAAAAAGACCTGTTTGTCATAGCGTTACTCAGCCTGCTGACAATTCCTGTAGTGCTATTTAGCAGTGGGGCTTTACGTATTGTACTGGGATTACCCCTGCTGCTGTTCTTCCCGGGCTATGTTTTGTTGGCGGCGATGTTTACCAGGAAGGAAAGCCTCGGTAGTGTAGAGAGGGTAGCATTGAGTTTCGGTCTGAGTATAGCGGTAGTTCCTCTTATCGGGCTTTTCTTGAATTATACGCCATGGGGAATCAGGCTGAACCCCGTACTCATATCGATTGTAAGCTTTATTTTAATCATGTGTGGTATAGCATGGTCTCGGAGAGGGAGACTGGAAGAGGAAGAGAGGTTCAAAGTATCGTTTCAATTCAAGCGCCTGTCGTGGCAGGGCCAAAGCGGGCTTGATAAGGTACTGTCGGTGGTGCTGGTGCTTGCGATAGTTGGAGCTATTGGAACCCTGGGATACGTGATAGTTACTCCGAAGGCAGGGGAGAAGTTCAGCGAGTTTTACGTATTGGGGACAGAGGGAAAGGCAGCGGGATATGCTACGGAGTTGGAGCTTGGAGAAAGAGGACAGATAATCCTGGGGATAATAAATCATGAGCAGGAGGGAACGGATTACCGTTTAGAGGTGCTCCTGGATGGGAAGATTGATGGGGTGGATATCTGGGTAGGGAATGAGGTAGTTAGTCGTGAGGGAAAATCTGAAGGACTGGACAGAGAAACCACTGAAATAATTCTTTGGGAAGAAAAGAGACATGGAGAAGGAGAGAAACTTGGTGGTAATGTACTTGACATAACAGCACTAGGATACGAAGAGAAATGGGAAGGCAACCTTTTTTATAAGCCATTGCAAACGGGTTACGGGCAAAAACTGGAGTTTCTGC
>JAUVYX010000170.1 GCA_030602865.1 Dehalococcoidia bacterium
TGGAGGCGGTACATAGCGGAACTGATTTTGTCCTCCCAGCCTTTACCGGGGGAGGCCAGTATCAGATTGGCTATGACCTCAGAATCAGTGGAGCTATGAAAAATGTACCCCTGCTGCTTTAATTCTTCTTGGAGAGGTTTACTATTAACCAGGTTGCCGTTGTGGGCCAGTGCCAGGCTTGCTGAATTGACGAGCACTGGCTGTGCATTGATAACTGTGCTTGCCCCCGTTGTTGAATATCTATTATGGCCGATGCCCATATTTCCCTTTAGGTTGGCAATTTCATCTTCGGTAAACGCGTGGGAAACAAGCCCTGCCCCGGTGTGGTTTTTTATGCTAATGCCATCACTTACTGCAATGCCACTGCTTTCCTGCCCGCGGTGTTGGAGACTGAATAAAGCGAAGAAGATTAAACGGCTGACGTCAACATCTGGAGTATAAATTCCGAAAACAGCACAATGCTCATGCATCAGCAAATTCCTTTTCGACTGAGATTCATTTGAACAACCTGACGATAAGGGTTAACTCTCCCCTTCAGACTTTCCTATCATATCTACAAACTGCCAGAATAAGCAACTACAATCCAGAGAACTCCTGCATAGTATTGAATTGGAAAAGGCCAAAGCGGACTTCCTATGTCTTGGCTCTTCTATAGTACAGGCAGGTATTGTCTCAGTTCATATTCAGTTACCTGGATCCTGTATTTATCCCATTCAATTTTCTTGTCTTCGATAAGGGCATTGAAAACATGTTCTCCCAGGGCTTTTTGCATAAGTTCACTGTTCTCTGCTAGCCGTATGGCTTCCCAGAGACTGGCAGGTAATGTCCCAATCCCCATCTTCTTTCGTTCCTGCTCGTTAAGCTCATACACATTTACTTCTATGGGTTCAACAAATTCGTATTGTTTTTCGATTCCCTCGAGCCCCGCAGCCAGCATAACGCTGAAAGCAAGGTAAGGATTGCAAGCAGGGTCGGGTGAGCGGAATTCAACCCTGGTGGCGTTTTCTTGGCCTGGTTTGTATCCAGGAACTCTTATTAGATCAGCCCTGTTGCGCTGTGCCCAGGAAAGATAAACTGGAGCTTCATAACCAGGCACCAGGCGTTTATAGGAATTGACCCACTGGTTGTTTATGAGGGTTATTTCGGGTGCATGTCTGAGTAGCCCTGCTATATATTGCTTCGCTATAGTCGAGAGGTAATATTCATCATCCCTGGCAAAGAACGCATTGGACTTCCCTTTAAATAGCGATTGATGCACGTGCATTCCGCTGCCATTGATGCCGAGGATAGGCTTGGGCATAAATGTGGCATATACTCCATGCTTGAGGGCGACTTCTTTGACAATCAAACGATATGTCATTACGTTATCAGCCATGGTAAGAGCATCGGTATATCTCATAACTATCTCGTGTTGGCTTGGGGCGACCTCATGGTGCGAATAGTCAATACCAATCCCCATACTTTCCAGAGTGATTACAGTCTCTCTGATTAGGTCGGAGGCTGTGTCGAGAGTGGTAAGGTCAAAATACCCTCCATCATCAAGGGTCTTCGTACTGTGTTTATCTTTGAAGTAGAAGTACTCCAGTTCTGGGCCGACATAGAAGGTGTATCCCATGTCTGCGGCTCGTTTCAAATTCCTCTTCAAGACGTATCGAGGGTCTCCTTCAAAGACTTCCCCTCCTGGCTTCTGGATATCACAAAATATCCTTGCCTCCGGGTATTCTTCTTGCGGGCTCTGTGGAAGCAGGAGGAATGTATCCAGATCAGGCATGGCTATCATGTCGCTCTCGTCGATTCGGGCGAAACCTTGAATTGAAGAACCATCAAAGCCCATGCCTTCTTCTATGGCTCTTTTCAGTTCCCCTACCGTTAGGGCGAAGCTCTTAAGAGTACCAAGGATGTCAGTGAACCATAGGCGGATAAATCTAACATTTTGTTCTTTAACTAGCTCTAGGATGTATTCTTTGCTTTTCTCTACATTCTTGTCTAACATTTATACTACCCTCTTTTCTTTTAGCCATGTGACCTTTCCCTCTTTCTCTGTAGCACGCCCAAATAAGTGTATGCTATTGGAGACATTGAAAACATGCTTTTAGAAAGTATATTTTGAATCATTTTGTGCTTTGTTTCAAGTGGCAAGGGGGGTTTGATCTAACTTATAACTACATCTTTGATTCAATGCGTATTGCTAATCCTCGTTGTCTTAGATATTTCTTAATCTCACGTATGGAGAAAGTTCTGTAATGGAATATACTTGCAGCGAGGACTGCATCTGCTTTCCCGTCAACCAGGGCTTGATACAGGTCCTCTGCTGTGCCAGCGCCACCACTGGCTATGACTGGTATGCTTACTGCCTCGGAAATAGCGCGGGTCAAGTCAAGGTCGTATCCTGAGCGATGTCCATCGGCGTCTATGCTGGTAAGCAGAATCTCCCCTGCTCCGAGGGTTGTTACTTGTCTTGCCCAGGAAAGGGCGTCTATTCCTGTTGCCCGGGTACCACTATGGGTATAGATCTCCCAGTGGGGTTGTTCCTCATTCTCAATACGTTTAGCGTCTATAGCTACCACGATGCATTGGCTGCCGAATTTATCTGCGCTTGCGCTAATTAGGGAAGGGTTAAGCACCGCAGCGGTGTTAATGGAGACCTTGTCGGCCCCTGCCAGCAAGAGAGGTCTTATGTCACTGATGTTTCCTAGCCCCCCTCCTACGGTTAAGGGCATGAATATATCCTCGGAAATGCGTTCGACCACATCTACCATGGTGCTTCTTCCTTCAGGAGTAGCACTTATATCCAGCAAAACAAGCTCATCGGCGCCCTCTTCGTAGTAGAAGCGTGCTAATACCGCTGGGTCACCAGCGTCTCGCAGTCTTTTGAAACTGCTGCCCTTGACTACCCTGCCATCTTTTACGTCCAGACAGGGAATTATTCTTTTGGTCAGCATACTCGAGGTATAGTCCATATACAGTAAAGTCTTCCCTTCTTGTTCAGATTGTTTATCTCGACGTAGCTATTTTTATGAAATTATTATACATTCTGAGCCCCAACGCTCCGCTTTTTTCTGGATGAAACTGCGTCGCTATCAAATTGTCCCTGATAAGGAGGCTGCATAAAGGTAGGCCATATGCTGTTTCTCCTGCAATGAGAGATCTGTTGTCAGGGTCAGCATAATAGCTATGAACAAAATAGAAGTAAGAATTGTCTGGGATTCCATCGAATATCGGGTGGGAGTAAAGCTGCCGTACCTGATTCCATCCCATGTGAGGGTTCTTTAGCCCTGAAGGCAGTTTTCTCACTCTGCCGGGAATGATGTTCAGGCATTTATGCATCCCTCCCTCTTCTGTTTCAGTGAACAGAACCTGCAATCCCATGCAGATGCCAAAGAAAGGAAGCCCTGCGGCGACCACCTGGCGAATCGGACCGATCAGCCCCCTCTCCTCCAGGTTTGCCAT
>JAUVYX010000224.1 GCA_030602865.1 Dehalococcoidia bacterium
GGAGCAGCTACAGCAACTGGTGCTACACTGAAATACAGGTGGGAGGAAAAGAAGTATGCATCCCTGAATAATAACATGATAATGGCTGGACTGTTCGAGCAAAATATGAAATCACTGGGACGAATTATGGAAGATCTAACACCAAGTTATGTGATTGGCAGCACTGATATGGGAAATGTTAGCCAGATAGTGCCCAGCATACATGCAACCATTGCAATAGCTCCCCCAAATGTAACATTACACACTTCTGGTTTCTCCGCTGCAGCAATATCCGAGGCTGGAAATAAAGGGCTGGCTGACGCCGCCAAGTCAATGGCAATGACCATAGTTGATATACTTGGATGCTCTGAAATACTAAAAAATATTAAAAAAGAATTTAGCTCCAGTAAAACAACTTCCGTAGGCCAAGATAATTGAAAAATGCTAAAATATTAAATGTAAACGTCAGTTATAACCAAAAATGGAAAGCTGCGTGATAGTTATCAAGAAGCGATACTACTAACTTTAACCTATTTGTGATTGTTAATAATTAGAGCAGTAGATATGGATATACAGCTTAAACCAATAAGGGATATTGATTATCTGGAGAAGCTAATCAATGAGGGATATGCTATTGTGGGGCCCAGGCATAACAAAGACAGAGACCTTGTAGCCCTCAAGGCTATTTTGCAAAAGGGGAATGAATTCGCTCCCGAAGAATGGCTATCTAGTAATGAATACCAATTTATAGAACCAAATACCTTTACCAAGGGATATCGCATTTCCTATAAACTGATAGATAATTTCCCCGATGAGCGATTCAAATCGAATTACAGTTTGCTAATAGGGAAAAAGGAAATACCTTTATATTTAAAAGTTAAAGTTAAACAAGTAGATGGGTAAACCTGTGAATGGAACTATTTCATGAATGTCAATGATGAATCAGTTAAAGAAAATGATGCTGTAGCATTAGAAGGATTTTAAATTACTAATGAAGATTATATTTCTGAAGGATGTTCCCGGAAAAGGGAAAGCAGGCGAAATAAAAGAAGTAAGCAATGGTTATGCTATGAATTACCTTATACGCAATGGCTTAGCTCTTCCTGCTACAGTCGGAGCCATAAAGCAGGCAGAACAGAGAATTAAAAATGATGATATCAAAAAAGAGTTGTCTTTGGAAAAACTCGCTGAGATTGCAAAACAAATTGAAGGGCAAACAATACATATTCAGGCTCGTTCAGGAGCTGGTGAACGGCTCTTTGGTTCTATTACCGCCGCAGCTATAGCTGAAGAATTGAACAAATTGCTTAGTTCACCAATTGATAAGAGGAAGATAATACTGGATAAAGCCCTGCGTGAGATTGGTAGTCATCAGGTGACTATAAAGTTAAGCAAAGGTCTGGAACCTGAAATCACAGTGGTTATCGAACGAGAGAAGGTTTAGCATATGTCTCAAGGAAGAACACTTCCTCAGGATATCGAAGCTGAGGAAGCAGTAAATGGCTCTTTGCTTATTGACTCTGATGCCATATTGAAGATAGCAGGTAATCTAAAGGCAGAGGATTTTTTTTCAGAAACAAATCGCTGGATTTACCAAGCGTGTATCACCCTATACCATCGCAATGATGCCATAAACCAGGTTACCGTTGCCCATGAATTACTGCACCAGAATAAATTGGAACAAGCTAGTGGTTCTAGTTATCTAAGTCATCTAGTCTCTGTAGTACCAACATCCTTGCATATTGAATATTACGCTCAAATAGTATCCAGGATGGCAATAATGAGGCGTCTCATATCTGCAGCAGAGCAGATTTCAACTATCGGTTATCATGCAGAGCCAGACATTGATACAAGTCTCAGCAAAGCTGAAGATCTTCTCTTTCAGGTCAGAACAGGGCAGGACTTTAGAGAGTTCAGTTCAATCCATGATTTACTAAATAAGTATTTCGATGAAAAAGGGGCATCCGTAGAATCACAAGATGCACATGAAGGGCGCATTTTAACTGGTTTTACCGGAATAGACACCTTACTTGGAGGATTACACAAATCAGATCTAATCATACTGGCCGCCAGACCAAGTCTGGGCAAAACCAGTCTGGCACTAAACATTGCCAGAAATGCCGCTGTCAACCAGGGTGCCTGCGTTGCTATTTTTAGTTTAGAAATGTCTAAAGAATCTGTGACAGAGCGCTTTTTATCCAGTGAGTCCGGGGTTGATTCGCACTATATCCGTCTACGGCGATTCACCGAAAACGATGAGGCGAAAATAATGGAAGCCAGTGGCTTGCTTTCCGAAACGGCAATTTATATAGACGATTCACCTCAAATTCAGGCTATCGACATCAGAAGTAAAGTTAAACGTCTTCAGTTTGAACACAAAATCGACCTGGTGATAATAGACTATATACAATTGATATCGGGCAGCGGTAGAAATGAAAACCGTGTACAGGAATTAAGTAAGATAACACGCTCTCTAAAAATAATGGCCAGGGAGATTGATGTCCCCGTACTGGCTCTATCACAACTTAGCAGGGCAGTAGAATGGCGAACAGGACAAAAACCACAACTTTCAGACCTGCGGGAAAGTGGTACCATTGAGCAAGACGCAGATATTGTCTGTTTCATCTATAGAGAGGATAAGACAATTAGCGAAGAGGATTGGGAAAAAACACATGCCTTGGATGGCAAACCTTATCCTCGGGATATTGCAGAAATAATGGTATCCAAGCATCGTAATGGTCCATTGGGAGAGGTTAAACTACATTTTTCCAATAGATTTGTTAAATTTGAAAATATAAAAGGCATAAAAAATCCAGTCCCTGCTAAATAGTGAACAGAAACATGCATTACGACAATATAGAGCATCCGATAATAATACAAGCGGGTGTAAATATA
>JAUVYX010000021.1 GCA_030602865.1 Dehalococcoidia bacterium
GCCTGAAAACGGCATCAATGCCGTTTATAAGATGGCGAAGATACTTGGCAGGCTGGAGAATTACGACTTCAGGCAAACTCCGCATCCCATACTGGGTAAGCCCACGGTAAACGTGGGCAGCATAAAGGGGGGCAGGAAACCCAATATAGTTCCCGACTACTGCGAGGCGGAGATAGACATCAGATACCTGCCCACGCAGGATTACCAGAAGATTATCGAGGAACTTAAAAATGTTATCGTAGGCCTCAAAGAGAAGGACGAACAAATAGAGGCAGAGCTTGAGCTGATAAGATATCGCCGTTCCATCGAGACCTCCAAAGACTCCGTTGTAATAAAAACCATCATGGAGGGAGTCAAAGACATTTCAGGGAAATACCCTGGCTTCACGGGAATGATATCTCCTGCGGACAGCGAATACCTGGTCAAGGGGGGCATCCCAGCGGTCATGTTTGGCCCGGGCCATGACAGCCTCTGCCATACAACAAACGAATACATTGCTATAGATGACATCCTGGAGGCAACCAGAAGCTATGCCGCAATCATGATACGGAGTGCTGGGTTAACTGATAAGCTCAGTTCCCATTGCTGATGGAAAGAACCCATAAACCTAAAATATTTTATGGCTATGTCATAGTTGTTGCTTCCATCCTTCTTTTCTTCATAATCCACGGGTTGAGCGCTTCTTACGGCGTCTTCTTTAAATCCTTACAGTCGGAGTATGGTTGTAGCCGCACGGTAATCTCTGCGGCCCATTCGGTCGCTTTCATCCTTACGGGATTGATTTCAATTCCCGCTGGCAGGCTCACTGACAGCATTGGCCCACGAGTTGTGGTTGCAGTCGGAGGCATCACACTTACGCTGGGTTATGTGCTGATGTCACAGACAAGTGCCACGTGGCAACTGTTTTTGGTCTATGGACTGGTAGTCGGCAGCAGCGTCAGCGTTGCCAACGTGCCACTACTCACCACACTGTCAAGGTGGTTCATCGGCAGAAGAGGATTGATGACCGGCATCGTCAAGGCGGGCACGGGGCTGGGAATACTGGGAATGCCCCTGCTTGCAAGCCATCTCATCATCAGTTACGGGTGGAGAACCTCTTACCTTGTTTTGGCAGCTGTTGCCCTGGTGGGTGTCCTGCCGCTGGCACAGTTCCTGAGACGCGACCCTGAACAGAAGGGACTCAAGCCATACGGCAATGACGAATCAAATAGCAATATCTCCAAGCTGCCATTCGGAGGACTGACCCTCAGCAAAGCTGTCCATACCAGGCAGTACTGGACAGTGGCTGCCATATGCTTTCTCTTCTGGTATTGTATGCATAGCGTGATGGTACACATCGTTCCTCATGCCATGGATATCGGTTACTCCCCTGTTCGTGCGGCCAGCATTATATCAGTCATCGGAGGAGTAAGCATCCTGGGCAGGGTGATAATCGCTGGCTCCAGTGACAGGATAGGGAGCAGGCGAGCGATGATGATTTGCTCCCTGATACTGGTAATCTCGCTCTCATTGCTCTATTTCACCAGGGAACTGTGGCAACTGTATTTGTTTGCAGCGATATATGGATTTTCTCACGGAGGCTTTGCCGCTATGGTATCACCGCTGGTTGCCGAGCTATTCGGTACCAGGTTCCATGGCTCATTATATGGTGTTATCACCTTCTGCGGCACGGGGGGCGGTGCCATTGGCCCCCTTATAGCCGGGCGCATATTCGACGTATCCGCCAGCTACCAACCAGCTTTCTTAATACTGATTGCTGCTGGCATTACAGCACTTATACTGGCAATCAGCCTCAAGCCGGTTGAAATATCACAAGAATAGTTTAAACCCTCCTAACACAGCAGACATTAGCTGCCCTCCCGGTAATATCCTCCTCTGCCTCATCCTATTAAACAATCTGGCTAAACGTTAAGCATGGCGTAGACAAACGCGCCAAGCACACATGCAGCCATTACGAAAATTAACACCATCGACAATAGTCTGACCCATCTACATTGTAGTGCTTTCTTGAAGAGTGGAGTTGGCCCCAGCATTTGCTCGCCTTGCAATCTTAGGGTAACGCTAAATAGCGATTGTAGGACTTGCATTAAAGTCAATAGCAGTGCGAAGCCAAATAGCCATAGTGCAAAAACTGGTATTACCTGCTTTCCCTTCATTAGTGAAACGATAGCTAGTACCAAAGCAAGCAAGCTTGCCAAAGCACCAAGATATGAAACAGCCAATCCAACCTCGGCAGTACTAGTCGGCTCGTTTCTGTCGGCATAACCGCTGGCAGTACTACCCCATAGTTGAGCCCATACGACTAGCACGCCTGCCACAATGCCAGTAGCTGCAATAAAGCCAGCTAACTCGATTCCCATTTCTGGGTGAGGATAACATGAATGCAAAGCCAATACAATCTGACGTTTTGTACAATCAGGTAACAAAACAGGTTTTTGTTATTGACGCTAAACAATCTGGACATTTGTTACTTTCCCTACACACAAGACATCAATCCAGTTCGATGCATATATATTCTGCTACACTAGGGATGCAATTGTAGTAAGGACTGCTCTTCTTGAATCCGTGTCTTTCATACCACTCTACTAGATTAGGCGTCCTGTCAATATCCTTTTGGACAACCGAACCATATATGTATTTCAGTCGCTTCTTCTTAGCAACGTTGATCGCCAATTCTAATAGCGCCGTGCCAAGACCTCTTTGGCGGTAGTTTTTCGTCTCGCCATTAAGGCTAGATGCACCTCGGAGGACTTGCTCCACCATACTTTCAGGCGGATCGGAGTCATTCCGAATTTCGATGTCTTCCAATACCATAACGTCTGACAAATAGAATGTACATTTGACTGTGCCTACCCATTCGCCTTTGTGCCTTAGTTCTGCAATGAAAAAATCGTTAGAATTTTCCATCACAAGTATCCCGTATTTTTGACCATACCTGTCCGTGATGAATTTTTTCATATTCTCCCTTCCACGCCTGTGTATCGCTGTTAATCGCGTCTTTCTGTAGGAGACATCCGGACAAAGTGCAACGGTTTTTGCGACGCAAGAATTGACGAAGAGTTGGCGGCAAGTGAAAAATTTAAGCGGTACACTTTTTATCACTCATCAGCTTCTTCCCCCACTTTTCAGAATTCCCCTGTTCAAATCCTGAATATATATCCACCTCTTGCTCCTTACCTTACCAAGCCTTTCCTTTCCCTCCATTTATATTCTCTTAATGCTCCCCATTTACTCTCTTCTTTTGATGGAAAAATAACGGTTCCCCACTTCATGAAAACCTCACAGGCCTTTTCATATGTCTTGAAATGCCCTGCTATCCTGTATTTTCTCTGTGTCAGTTTTACCTCATCACGGCCAATTGTATTTAAGGTAACGCTAGTTTTCAAAAGGTACCAATTTACATTATCTCCTGGCTTGAAGCCATAATATTCCAAGTCTTCCTTTCTTTCCTCCTCCATGCTCTGCTTGCTCTTCCTTTCCTCAATTTCCTCTATTTCCTTACTACTTATAAGTCTAATAATTTTGTATATCCTCTTCCAGAAAGTTCCGGTATTTTCCTCTTCCGTTACAAATATAGTCCCCGGCTTACCCCAAACAAATGGGAGATCCCCTAAGGGAAACTGTTTTACCCTAACCATACCTAAATTGGAGGGGACCTTACTTCCAAGCAACCCAGAAGAAACTCCATAAACTTTTCTATCACCCACCTCAATCGGGACTAAGTTCTTCTCCTCAACTATGCCCTTACCAAAAAATAAAAGACTCCTGTGCCTACTTAGCTCTTCTTTAACCTCTAAGTAATAAGTCTTAGCCATGTAATCCCCCATCTAAACTAATTTTTTAGAACCTCTAATTTTCCATCCAAGTCAATTGTGGATATGCCCATGTCTATCTTCCTCTCATGTCCTATTATATCAATCAGGTGTTAAGAATTGGAATACTCAAGGATATCTGGAACTTCATGTCTGTTATGCAGCCTTTTACCGACTGACACTACTTAACAAAGGAATTGCCAGTAGATTGGACTGGGGAGAA
Organism: Dehalococcoidia bacterium; assembly: GCA_030602865.1. The sequence continues at coordinate 4,036 of JAUVYX010000021.1, forward strand.
ACAATAATAAGTAGGGCACAGCTATAGAGGCTAGAATTTCAACATGCTTCACATCGACCAATTTAATTCAACATTCCGCCCCTTTGTGCAATCAAAACGAATTTGATAGGATCTTGAACATAGTAAGGGCAGTTTTCTCCTCAATACAATCATGTTCTCGGGGAATCAGCGCCGAGACGGTCATTACCCTGCCGAGAATATTTTATACTCGTTGGGATGGTCAGTGCTTCGGAAAACCACTCGGTCTTTGACCACATCATTGAGGGGATAATGTTTAAAAAACCAATTCTTCAGCTTCCCGGGTTGTCCAAGACAAGTGTAACCAGAAACTTTCGCTCCTTTAATGAAACTGAGTTTGTAAATATCCTCGTCTGAATCGATTAATGTCCAAGTATCACCCACCTTAGGCAATCCCGTATTAGCGTCTTTTTGAACGATAATCTCTCTACGCAACCAGCCATCTGCATCCCTTTGGCTTAGAGTTCTGATACGTCCTTTGAACAGCATTGCTCGCCTCCCTGTTCCTATTATACCATTGAGGGACGACAGATAGGCGATTAGTCGCCCCCATGACCAGTCTCCAGATAGTAGCTCTGGTATGTCACAAAACGCTAAATTGTGACATGCTGCTCCCCTAAAAATAGTCCACCATCCGAAAATTAATATTATGGATGGCCCAGTTCTCAGAAAGCAGACCACTTGAGATTTCTCTAAGCTTCAGTTATACCATTACAAAAGAATTGCTATCATGAAACAGAAGGTTTGAATATTATAAAACTAAATATATGTCAGTCATGATAAAATATAAATGAACCGTGAATGAAAGTAAAATACCTCAAGAAAATTGATAGGTTTATTGTTCACAACCAATTTATTGGCATTGTTGCTCAACCTCGGTTGCACCTCAAGTGTTACAACATCAATTTCTGATAAAACAGCTATATTAATTACTGCTAATCCTTTGTTTCCTGAACCTCATTTATTATTCACAGCTGCCACGGTGCTACTAGGTATTGCACTTTTACTTGTGACACGATTGTGGAACGGTACCGAAACAAAAGCCGATTTGACAAATATCATATATCTGCTATTATTCCATTTTATAATTAAATAAGGTTAAAGGCTGAGAACGAGACTAGTATGCCTCCAGCGAGGCTCAGAGAGCCGGGTAAGGTGTGAGCCGGTGTCTGCGCAGAGGTTGAATGGATTCGGGAGCTGCAAAGCCAAAAGGGGTTATCCCCGAGTAGGTTTCGACGGAGAGGGTACCGTAATCAGAGCCCAGGGTATAGAATCTTTTTTCTGTACCTGAGAGATAGCCAGGTTCGCCTGGCTAAGAAGGGTGGCACCGCGGAATTAATCCGCCCCTTTGGGGGCGGTTTTTTTATGGTTTTTATGGAGTGAAAATATGTATTATCCATCATTAGAAGAAGTTATCAAGCTCAAGGAACAGGGCAACCTTGTGCCGATTTACCGCGAAATCAAGGCCGACCTGGAAACACCTGTATCAGCTTTCCTGAAGGTAGCCCGAGGAAACTACTCCTTTCTGCTGGAGAGTGTTGAGCGAGGGGAGCAGCTCGGGCGATATAGTTTCATTGGCACCGAGCCGTCGCTTATCCTGAGAGCAGGAGAGGGTTCCACTATTGACCCCTTACTGCTCGTCGAGAGAGAGTTCAGCCGATTCAAACCAGTTAACATTGCAGGACTACCCCGGTTTCATGGTGGAATGGTGGGATACTTAGGCTATGAAGTATCCCGTTATTTCGAGAAGCTTCCCTGTGCTGCTCATGATGCACTGGAGCTTCCTGAGTCCGTGTTAATGCTGGCCGATACCATTCTCGCTTTTGACCACGTTACTCACAAAATTAAAATCATCTCCCATATCCATTTGAATGGCGATACCGAGGTTCAATACAACCAGGCGGTCCAGAAGATTGAGCGACTTGTGGACAGGCTCAGGCAGCCTCTTTACCCCGATGATTCATCAGAAAACCCGAGTAGTCCAGTAGAGTTTTCATCAAATTTCTCGAAAGAGGATTTTGAAATCGGAGTATCCAAAGCCAAAGAGCATATTTATGCAGGTGATGTCATCCAGGTTGTTCTATCACAGCGGCTGTCTCAAGCTACTAACGCCAGCCCCTTCTCAATATATCGCTCACTACGCTGTGTTAATCCGTCTCCCTACATGTATTACCTTCAGCTTGGTGATTTTCATATTGTTGGAGCTTCCCCTGAACTGCTTGTACGTGTAGAGGACGGCATAGTGTCCACCCATCCCATCGCCGGCACACGGCCTCGCGGCAAGACGGCAGCGCAAGACTTAACCATGGAAAAAGAACTTAAAACCGATGAAAAAGAAAGAGCCGAGCATATTATGCTTGTAGACTTGGGGCGTAACGACATTGGACGAGTCAGCGAGCCTGGGACAGTTGAGGTCACTCAGCTTATGGACGTAGAGCGCTATTCTCATGTAATGCACCTGGTCTCGCATGTCCAGGGCAGCTTAAGAGAAGATGTCTCATCGTTTGACGCACTACGCGCCTGCTTCCCAGCGGGTACCGTTTCTGGTGCCCCCAAGATAAGAGCTATGGAGATTATTGCCGAACTGGAAACAGATAAAAGAGGACCATACGCTGGAGCGGTAGGCTACTTCGACTTCTCGGGAAACCTGGATACTGCAATCACCATTCGTACCATCGTAATTAAAGATGGCATTGCCTATATCCAGGCAGGAGGAGGCATAGTAGCTGATAGCATCCCTGAGCGGGAATATGAAGAAAGCCTGAGTAAAGCCATGGCATTACTAACTGCTATTTCCCAGGCGTAGGAGAGAAAATAATGTTATTACTGATAGATAATTACGACAGCTTCACCTACAACCTTTTCCAGTATCTGAGTGAACTGGGAGAGGAAGTAAAGGTGATTAGAAACGACAAGATTACTATCGAGGAGATCGAGAAACTCTCCCCCGAGCGTATTGCCATCTCTCCGGGGCCAGGCACTCCGGACAAGGCTGGTATCTCAAATGAGGTCATCCAGCACTTCGGAGCACGCCTCCCTGTACTGGGAGTATGCCTCGGACATCAGTGCATCGGCTATTCCTACGGGGGAAAGATTGATCATGCCGGGGAAATCAAACACGGCAAGTTATCAGACATCCACCACGATGGAAAAGGTATTTTCGCTGGGTTACCCAATCCTTTCTCTGCTATTCGCTATCACTCACTGGCAGTAATGCGTGACAGCTTGCCTGACTGCCTCGAAGTAAGCGCATGGACCTCTAATGGAATACTCATGGGGGTTCGACACCGCCAGTTCTATGTAGAGGGAATCCAGTTCCATCCTGAATCAATAATGACCACGGTTGGGAAAGACTTACTGAGTAACTTTCTAAAACGGAGGAAAGAAAATGATTCGTGAAGCTATTGAATCCCTGGTTCAGGGACGCTCCCTTGCCTTTGAAGAAGCTGCAATGGTTATGGAGGAGATAATGAGCGGAGAGGCAACAAGTGCCCAATTTGCTGCCTTCACAACTGCTCTAAGAATCAAAGGGGAAACCGTTGACGAAATCACCGGCTTAGCCAGTGTTATGCGAGATAAAGCAATCACCGTCCCTGTTACTCCTCCGGTAATTGACACTTGCGGCACAGGCGGCGATGGACTATCCAGCTTTAATATCTCCACAGCAGCTGCCTTTGTTGCAGCCGGCGCCGGAATCAAGGTAGCCAAGCATGGTAACCGGGCGATGAGCAGCCGTTGTGGTAGCGCAGATACACTGGAAGCACTGGGAGTTAATATCAACCTTGGAGCTGAAGCGGTATCTCGTTGTATAGAGAGCGTGGGAATTGGTTTTATGTTCGCTCCGGTATTTCATCCTTCGATGAAATATGCCTCTACCCCTCGCCGTGAAATTGGAATCCGCACGGTATTCAATATCCTTGGCCCTCTCTCTAATCCTGCAAGAGCAGAATACCAGGTTATTGGTGTTCCAAACATGGAAACAGGCAATAAACTTGCACAGGCACTTTACCGGTTAGGCACAAAGCACTCCCTGGTGCTGCATGGTATAGATGGCATGGATGAAATCACCATCAGCGGAAAATCATTCGTGTGGGATATCAACGAACAACGTGCTTCGCCACCCTATGAAATCTGCCCCGATGATTTTAGTATCGAGACAGCAAGCATCAACGATATTAAAGGAGGAACCCCCGGCGAAAACGCAGAGATGCTCCGCAGCGTCCTGAACGGACGAAAGGGGCCAAAAAGAAATGTGGTAATTATGAATGCGGCTGCAGCGCTGGTCGCCAGTAATATGGCAAAAGATTTCACGACAGGTATCCGTATGGCCGGAGAGGCAATAGATAGCGGTCGTGCTCTGGGCAAAATGGAGGATTTGATTAAACTTAGCCAAAAACTGGCCCGGGATTAACCATGGAATGACAATGCTGAAAAATATCATCGCTGATAAGAAAAAGGAACTCGAGCAGAAAAAGAAAGATATGCCTCTGTCTTTATTAAAAGACCGCATCAACAACTGTGATGTGGTACGAGATTTCAGTTGTGCTCTCAAGGCTAATCACCTCCAACTTATCACCGAAGTAAAACGTGCCTCTCCTTCCAAGGGTATATTTTTACCTGAATATAACCCGGTTCAGATAGCCAGAGAGTATGCTAATGGAGGTGCCGCTGCTATTTCGGTTCTCACCGAGAAAAAGTACTTCAGAGGCAGTATTGAGCATCTCTCTGCAATTAAAAGGGAGCTTTCTCTTCCCCTGCTAAGAAAGGATTTCATTTTTGACCCCTACCAGGTGTACGAATCCCGGGCATACGGTGCTGATGCACTGCTGCTGATAGCAGCCGTATTGAACCTTGAACAACTCAAAGAGCTTCTCTTCTTGAGCCATAGCCTCGAATTGAAATGCCTTGTCGAGGTTCACAACGAAGCTGAGATAGAACTGATACTCCCTGTCGATGAAATAGAAATCATCGGTATCAACAACCGTGATCTGAGCACCTTTAACGTCAACATCGACACAACTAGAC
>JAUVYX010000110.1 GCA_030602865.1 Dehalococcoidia bacterium
CCGCCCATCCTTTGGGGATGCTTGTCCCTTGCCTTCGTGCTATCTCAAGTTTACCGCCTGCCACCACGCTGGTTGCCATATCCAATACGAATGGAGGTTTTTTACCAGATGGTATCGCTATCGCCAGCGGATTGGTCCCCACCGATGGGCTGATGCCATCTGGTGATACAACCCCTGGCCAGCTTGAAGTAAGGGATAGTCCAATCATGTCATGCGGGAGAGCCATCATCGCATAATATGCGCCGGCGCCAAAATGGCTGCTGTTTCGCACTGTAACAAAACCTGAACCATACTGTTCGGCCCTGGCGATGGCATCGTTCATGGCATGATATCCAACTACGAAGCCAAGTCCCATATCCCCATCCATGGAAGCCGTGGTTGGAGAAGAACTGGATGTTTTTAATTGGGGGGTGACGTTGATAGTTCCCTGCCGTATCCGTGTTACATAGAACGGCCCCAGGTGGGCGATGCCATGAGATTCCACCCCTCTGAGGTCACAGGCTATCAGCATTTCTGCTGTTATATCGGCGTCATCCTCAGGCACTCCCATTCCTTGCAATACCCTGCTGGAGAAAATCCGTAGTTTATCCGGGTTAAAGCGCTCCCTTGTCTCTGTTGCCATCTGTCCTGACCTCCTTTCGCTTTACTGATGCCATTCTACAATGACGGAAAGCCGCCTGCAATTGCTTTTGTATGAAGCGCTCTCAGCTTGATCTTCTCCATCAGAAAGAGAAGAGGTGGAATAAAGAAAAAGGGATTATACTCGCATTTCTAACTCTCTCCTTAAAAGGAAAAGAAATCCTTGAAGGAACAAGCGATAATATCTGCATAAATTCCACTGTGAACACTAAGATTAGCAAGTGGTGTCGTGCTGCGTTAAAATAGGGGTCAGGGATAACCAATCGGCAGACGCTGCTACGAATTCAGTGATATCATAGAGGCTATGGATATGAGCAAGGGAAGCAAATATCAGCACAGGGGATGGTTGCAACTGGTGCTGTCATCGCTCATTATCCTTACACTGCTGGTGACTGGTTGTCAGATTGAGATGCCAGTGCGGGCTCTTCCCTCAGAAGCAGATGCCTTTGTTACTGATCGTGTGGTTGAGGTGCGCATTGTCATGGCAGAGGAAGACTGGAATTCATGTCTGCAGAATGCAAAGGAGGAAAACTACGTACGGGCGGATTTCTGGTTCGATGGAGAATTGGTCTCTGATGTAGCAGTCAGGCCTAAAGGGAATTCGTCACTGAAATTCGTCACTGAATCCGGCAGTCCCCGCTTGAGCCTGAAGGTGGATTTCAACCTGTTTAACGATTATCGCACCTTTCGAGGGCTGAAAAAGCTGAATTTCAATAATGGATTCAGAGACCCCACTCTTATTCGTGAACGTCTTGCCACTGAGCTGTTTGAGCAGATGGGTATGCCTTCACCGAGGATGTCGCACGTAGACCTCTGGGTGAACGATACACACCTGGGTCTTTATACACAGGTAGAACAGGTTGACAAGACATTTCTGAGGAGACATTTTGAGGATGAAGACGGCAACCTGTATAAACCATTGTTGCCTTCAGCCTACCTGGACTGGACAGAGGAAGACCTGCTGAAGCAGCGGGAGAAGCATGCAGCCCTGAATCAGGGGGAATATTATGTTGAGCGTGATGTCAATATTGGTGGGGGAAACCTGGATGAAATCGCCTCTGCATTCCATGGACCTGGTCCGACGCCTATAGGTGGAGATATTCAACTCCCCGCCGAGGGACCACGTAAATATCGCTACGATTTCATTGACGTGATGAATTTGAAGACGAATGAAACACATCCCAATCATGAAGCACTTTTTCGCTTACTGGATGTGCTCAACAACGAGCCTGATGAGACCTTCCCCGAGGAGATCGAGAAAGTACTTGATGTCGATACTGCGCTACGATATGTCGCCGTGTGTGCTGTGGCTGGTATACTGGATAGCTACTCAGGACTTGGTCATAATTATTACCTTTATGAGATTGACGGCAGGTTTACTATTATTCCCTGGGATATGAATGAAGCCTTCGGGGTCTTTAATTGCGGCATAAACTATCGGGGCATGATTAACTTCTACATCGATGAGCCAACCTGTGGCCCTATGAGCGAGAGGCCGCTTATCGATCGCCTTTTGTCCCATCAACCCTATCTGGATAGCTATCATCAACATATCAGAGAGTTGCTGGAGGGGCCCTTCAAAATCAGCAGGATGATATCAAGAATAGATGAACTGGTTGATCAGGTTTATCCCTTCGTGGAGTCTGACGAGTTTAAATTCTTCAGCACCGAAGAATTTAAACTCAATCTAGTTAGAGACATAGGCAATAGTCCCGGTTTGAAAACCTATGTCATTAAACGTAATAGCTCGGTCAGGCGACAACTTGAAGGAGAGCAGCCGAGCGCTGGCGATGGCAGTGGGAATGGCGGTCGCATAAAGCCGTTTATAAGAAAATGGTAAACGAAATCAACTTTAGAGAAGAAACTCTTGTGGATGGGAAAGCTCCTGTGACTTCTGAACAGCGATTCGAGCGGAAGTTCTTTGTACCACCCGGAAAGAAAGAGTTTGCCTGTACCTTGCTTCGTCAGGTATGCCGCCCTGATAGTGAGTATCCATGGAGTCAGATTAACACTCTCTATTTCGATACCACAGACCTCGATCAGTACCAGAGGTCGGCTTCTGGAGAATTCAGGAAGGATAAAGTACGTATCAGGTGGTATGGTGGAACGGAGGATTCCAGGGGGAGAGTCCCTGTGTTTTTGGAATTAAAGTCGAGACGTGGATTTGCCAGCAGCAAACAGCGGCGTCGGGTGCTGGTATCATCAGAATTGCTGGAGATGTCCAGACTGTCGGCTGGTATCGTGGAGAAGAGAGTGTTACTGGATACCCTGGCTGGATTTGGCCATTGCCTGGATAAGCCGTTGCGCCAGGTTATCCTGGTAACCTATTCCCGTTACCGTTTCAACGAAATGTTTACAGGGATGCGCGTATCGTTCGATTATGATATTTGCTCCTCGATGGTAGCAGCAGACATACGACATGGTGAGCATGGGTTGCTACTACAAGGTGCGGTCATTGAGATTAAGGGGCTGACTCTGGAGATACCACCGACCCTCAGGCAAATAAAGCTTGCGGGTTCCGACTGGGGGCGGTTCTCAAAGTACGCCTGCTGCATTGATTCTCATCTGTCAGGGCCAGGCTCGGTGGGCAGGCTCTGGCCCTCTGGTCGAACCGGGAAGCAGTGATGAAGGGAAGGGACAGCATGAAAGTGAACGCTGCCGGCAGGCTACAGGCGCTATTCCAGTGTCTTTTTCTTCTTACTGTTATGCTTCCCTTCAGGTGATTGAAACTTTTGCAGCATGGTGGCCATCTCGCCTAGCTTCATTTCCACTTTATAGTTGATGCTGTTCCTGGGATAATTGCCGTCTTGCTTCTTTTTACCGGCACTGACCCCGGTGATTACCTCTATCCCCTCGTCTATAGTGCTAACCGCATATATATGGAACTGCCCCTTCTCAACTGCCTCCACTACCTCGTCCCGCAGCATGAGGTTTTTCAGGTTTTTACTTGGTATCATCACTCCTTGTTCTCCGGTAAGTCCCCGTGCCTCGCATGTTTGAAAGAATCCCTCGATTTTCTGATTGGCGCCGCCGATGGGTTGAATTTCGCCCTTCTGGTTTACCGAGCCGGTAACCGCTATGTTTTGCTTAATAGGGATATCAGACAGGCTAGATAGCATGGCATAAATTTCGGCTGATGAGGCGCTGTCACCATCCACCCCCTGGTAGGATTGCTCGAAACATAGGCTGGCGGACAATGATAACGGGTGTTTCTGTGCGTATTTCCATCCCATGTAGCCATTGAGAATAAGAATTCCCTTGTCATGTGTCTTCCCGCTAAGGTCGGATTCCCTTTCGATATTGATAACTCCTTTTCGCCCCAGGAATGTCTTGCAGGTGATGCGGGCGGGCTTGCCAAAGGAGATATCTCCCAGACTGTACACGCTGAGTCCGTTAATCTGACCTACCACGGCTCCATCGACATCTATCATAATAGTACCCTTATCAATCATTTCCCTTATTCGTTCGTCGGGCAGATTGTGACGGAAACGCCTCTCCTCCACCGCCCGCGCCACGTGGCATTTCGATACCATTTGGGCCCCATCTTTATTTGCCCAGTACGCTGCTTCCTCCAGTAGTTCCTGTATGCCTGCGAATCTGGATGTTAACTTCTCCTGGTTGTCTACCATTCTGGAGGCAACCTCTATCACCTTTGCAACAGCGGTTTTATCGAAATGGCAGGTCTGGTGTTTCTGGCAGAACCCGGCGATGAAGGCGGCGAACGACGTTATATTTTCCCTGGTTTTGTCTATTTCGAAATTGAAATCAGCCTTTACCTTGAAAATCTCCCAGAAATCCTCGTCATACATAGAGAGCAACTGGTATATCCTGTTATCTCCGATGAGCACCACCTTGACGTTGAGTGGTATTGGCTGAGGTCTCAGCCC
>JAUVYX010000153.1 GCA_030602865.1 Dehalococcoidia bacterium
TCCAACACAAAATAGACCAAATCAGTCAATGCAGGAGACTACAAAGAAAACAACGTCAAATTTCGAGGCTACCAATTATTGCCATTGTTGGCTATACCAATTCAGGCAAGAGCACATTATTTAATACGCTCAGTAAAGCAAATGTAACTGTGGAAGATAAATTGTTTTCTACACTTGATACAGTAACCCGCCGCCTAACTTTATCAAACGGTCAATCTTTATTGCTAACTGATACAGTTGGTTTTATTCATAAATTGCCATCCTCGATTATTGCTGCTTTCAGGTCCACACTGGAGGAACTCAACGAGGCAGATCTTTTTCTGCATGTAGTGGACATCACACATAAATATGCTGCGGATCAATGCCAGTCTGTAGATGAAATACTTAATAATCTACACCTCATCCACAAACCAAGAATTATTGTATTTAATAAGTTAGATTTATTTTTAAAAAATGAAACAGAATTAATGGATATTACTGCGGTTCCTCATTTTGAAGAGCAATTTATCTTACCAAATAACGATATATCCCTGGTATCAGCCAGCAAGAACTGGGGCATAACTAATCTCTTTGAAAAGATAGATATCAAGTTAAACAATGCGAGTATTATTAAACCTTGTTAAATACTATCTTCTGTACTAACCGATGAGCAATAATACTTGGTTTTGCACTTTAGCAGGGCCGGTGCTAGAATATCTGAAGTATGATACCTAGCGATCAAATAATGATGGCGAATATTATGGATGTGTGGTTGTGGCCTGAGAACTCTTCTTGTTTAAACTCCAGACGGCCAGTTACTTTAAACATTGACCCAAAGAATAAACCGTATATACCAAAGACACGGTGCACTGCTATACATGATAAAGAATAAATTATTATCCTGATATAACGTGGCAATAAATTTGTTAATTATCTCATAATATTTAATTGTGAGGGGGTATTAATAGCAATGTCTTCCATGGAATATATGGAACATGCCCTGTCATTAGCTAGATTAGCTAAAGGTAATACCAGCCCTAATCCTGCAGTAGGAGCTATAATCGTGAGCGATTATCTAGTTGTAGGTATGGGCTATACACAGCCTGCTGGCTCAAATCATGCAGAGATAATGGCTTTACGCCAGGCTGGAGAAAAAGCGAATGGGGCTACTATGTATGTCACATTAGAACCATGTTGTTATTTTGGACATACACCGCCTTGCAGTAAAGCAATAATTGACGCAGGTATTTCAGAAGTCCACATTGCAATGCTTGACCCTAATCCTCTAGTTTCAGGTAATGGAATAAAGGCACTTAATGAGTCTGGCATTAAAACGTTTGTTGGCAGCTGCAAGAAAGAAGCATATAAGATAAACGAGGCATATATAAAATATATTACTACAGGTTTGCCCTTTGTAGTGGCTAAATTTGCTATGAGCCTTGACGGTAAAATTGCTACCAGGTCTGGGCATTCTAAGTGGATAAGTAATGAGGAATCCAGGAAATATGTACATACACTTCGTCACTGTGCAGATGCCATAATGGTTGGCGTAAATACCGTTATAGCCGATGATCCTCGGCTCACCGCCAGAGGGTGTAATGGAAAGGGAGGTGAGACAAAAAAACAACCTCTACGCCTAATTGTTGACAGCAGAGGTAGAACACCTGTAAATGCACAACTTTTCAAACAACCTGGGAAAACCCTTCTTGCGGTAGTTGAACCCTTTGATAAGAAAAGGAAGGAACAATTTATTCGAACAGGAGTAGATATTCTGGAGCTACCAGAAAAAAAAGGAAAAGTAGATTTGGGTGAATTACTAAAAACATTGGGGGGAAGGAGTATAGTTACCGTTTTAGTAGAAGGTGGTAGCACATTGTTCGGCACCCTGTTTGACTTTAACTTAGTGGATAGAGTACTGGCTTTCATTTCACCTATTATAATCGGTGGTGGGCAGGCAAGGACTGCGATAGCTGGCATAGGAGTCGAAAACGTATTAGAAGCACTTCATCTTGAACAAGTCGATACGATGAAGTTTGGTGATGGCATTTTAATGAGTGGATATGTAGGAAATAAATATATTTGGGATCAGTAGTATGTTCACTGGAATAGTAGAAGAAATCGGCATCGTCAAAAGCGCTGCAACATATGGCTTGGTTATAGAAGCAAAGAAGGTGATTGAAGATATGCGTATAGGTGACAGTATAGCTATTGATGGAGCCTGCTTGACGGTTACTTCTGTGGAAGATAACAGTTTTAACGTTGATCTTATGATGGAAACTATTAAATATACAAACTTGGGTAAGCTACGCTATGGAAATCAAGTTAACTTAGAAAGGGCAGTAACGTTAGAGAAACGTCTTGGGGGACACTTAGTATTAGGACACGTCGATGATGTCGGTACAATATTATCAATAGACCTGAGGCAAACAGATCACATTATTAAGATCGCATCTCCAACTAAATTAATGCGGTACATTTCTTACAAAGGTTTTATTGCAGTGGATGGTATCAGTTTGACTATCACAGATCTTGATGCTTCATCTTTTTCTGTATCACTAGTAACCCATACCCTAAAACACACCACTCTGGGAAATAGAAGGCCTGGAGATAACGTTAATCTTGAAATAGATGTTATTGCCAGGTATTTAGAGCGTCTCAGTGAATATGAAAACCGTGAGCTAACAATGAATTTTCTTAAGGAATACGGTTATGCTCAGAAAGGATAATAACAGTGCTAGCCGATATTGCAGAAGCTATTGAAGATATTAAAGCAGGTAAATTCATCATCATCGTTGATGATGAAACCAGGGAAAATGAAGGAGATCTTGCAATTGCAGCAGAAAGAGTCACTCCCAAAGCTCTTAATTTTATGGCTACGCATGCAAGGGGGCTAATATGCCTTCCTATTAGCGGACAAAGGCTCGATGAATTAAGAATACCGATGATGGTTCAGGAGAACACTTCTCCACATAAAACAGCATTTACTATTTCTATTGAAGCAAAGAATAAGATATCCACAGGTATATCTGCATTTGATCGAGCAGAAACTATTAAAACAATTATCAGTCCAACTACCGTAGCAGATGATTTAGTTTATCCAGGACATGTATTCCCTATACGAGCTAGAGATGGAGGAGTACTGGCAAGATCTGGACATACTGAAGCGATTGTAGATTTGGCCCGTATGGCCGGCCTTTTTCCCGCCGGTGTCATATGTGAAATCATGGATGAAGACGGTAGTATGGCACGACTACCTCAACTAGAGATAATTGCTAGCAAACGAAATTTAAAGATAATATCCATTTCAGACCTTATTACTTACCGTCGCCGATATGAGAAAATGGTAAAGAAAATAACTGAAGCAAAGTTACCTACAAAATTTGGCGAATTCACTGTCATGGCTTACAGGAGTAGCGTAGATACAACAGAGCATATCGTCATGGTAAAAGGTGATGTAACAGGTAAGGAATCGGTTTTAGTGAGAGTTCACAGTGAGTGTCTCACTGGAGATGTCTTTAAAAGTCTTAGATGCGATTGTGGTGAACAGTTTGAACTTGCAATGCAAATGATTAACGAAGAAGGTAGAGGAGTTTTCCTCTATATGAGACAAGAGGGCAGGGGAATAGGATTACATAATAAATTGAAGGCATATGCCCTTCAAGATCAGGGCATGGAC
>JAUVYX010000187.1 GCA_030602865.1 Dehalococcoidia bacterium
CCTTATTATTAAAATGGGTCATAGTTAAGACCCACCAATATTAATTAAAACAAGGCAGTATAGAATCTGCACTTATAAAAATCAAGGCAATGCATCTCTATTCATCTAAGGCAGGGCATATTATCAGCCAACTTTATTCAGTTCTTCTGCCACCCAAGCTATGTCCAGTTCCTGTAGCTTTGCCGCTGTAGGCACAGCTTGCTCAGTATCCCAGCCTGCCATTCTATAGTAAGTTTGCAGTGCCTGGTGCATCGCCTCCTTATCTATAGGCTTATCTTTCAAAGGCCCACTGGTAAACGCCTTATAAAGACGATCAGGCATGACATCATCTTTAGCAGTATATCCTTCCCTGGCATTGAATGCCCTGGCAAGAGCGAGTGCACGCTCTCCAACTTTCATAAGTTCAAAAACACTCATATTCCAACCAGTAACACTGTTTATGAGTTTCATAATGTGGTGAGGACGGAAGGGGGGAAACATACATATAATGGCTGAGTTCTGGAAATGCCTCCAATTTACCCAATATCTAAATAGACGCACTTTCATCGGGCCAAGTTCGAGTGCCGGCACCGGGTTGATTATGCCCCATTCGTTGGCTATATCCATCAGTCCCTGACCTTCAGTGGTAAACAGAACATCATGGATGTTGTGCATATGGTCTCCACCCGTAGGCGAAAGGGCATACCCTATACCCATTCCAACTTTACCTCTAGGTTCATGCATCGGCAATTCCTGGCCTTTCACCTGCATTGCATATTGGGCAGAGCCATGACCAATCTTCTCAGCGGCGCGTTTAGTCCCTTCCGCAAGAATAGCGCCCAATCCTTCCTTATCAGCAATCATCTGCACCATCTTCATCATGGCTTCAGTATTGCCAAAGTTAAGTTGTATTCCCCCTGTATCCTCTGTAGTCAGGAGGCCATTTTCAAAGCATTCCATGGCGAAGGCGATTGTCACGCCGACGCTGATTGTATCCAATCCCTGTGCATTGCATATCTGATTAGCTACTGCTATGGCTTTCAAGTCACTGATTCCGCAAAGAGAGCCAAGAGCCCCAATGGTTTCATATTCCGGTCCGCCATATTCACGGCGTACATTGTCGGGAGGGCCCAGCTCCACTTCCCGTTTACATCTGACAGGGCAAGCATGGCAGGTATCCGTACCGACGAGTATAGTTTCCGACATCCTTTGTCCCGATAACTCTGCCCATCCCTCAAATTGCCCCTCTCTGAAGTTTCGGGTTGGCAAGATGCCTGCCTCCTGCAAAGACGGTAACCCTCCGGATGTGCCATAGTCATGGTATCTCCCAACGAGAGCCATATAGTTGTCTGACAACCATTTGACCATTTCCCGGACCCCTCCAGGGTCAACAACCGGCACAGCCTTGTGACCACGAACAGCTATAGCCTTCAGGTTTTTAGAACCCATAACTGCACCATGACCATTGCGACCATAGAAATGCGTCAGGTCATTGACAATATTCGCAATTCGTATAAGCTTCTCTCCAGCCGGGCCAATCTGCGCAACACGCACTTTCTTGTCGCCCAATTCCGTCTGGATTTGTATTTCCGCATCCAATGTTTCCTTTCCCCAAAGATGCGATGCATCCATTATCTTCACTTCATCGTCGTTAACCCAGAGATAAACTGGTTTTTCAGCTTTTCCTTCGATAATTATGGCATCCCAACCAGCTCGCTTTAATTCTGTAGGCCAGAATCCCCCTCCCTGAGAATCTCCCCAACCGTTGGTAAGAGGGGACTTAGATCCCACCGCACTACGGCCACATCCTCCACACGAGACGCCAGTAATTACTCCCGCTGAAAAGATGAGCTTATTATCTGGACCCAACGGGTCAATACCAGGTTTTAACTCCTTGAGCAGATAATAACCTATCAGTGCAGTCCCGCCGAAGTACCTTCGATAGAATTTATCGCCGGGTTTTTCAACAGAGATATCACCATTAGACAGGTTCACCCTCAGAATTTTACCATTATAACCACCATGTAATTTTTGTTCAGCCATGATTTCTGCTCCCTCCGCTCTAAAGTAATATATACCAAGTAAAGTTGGTTATCAACGATGTTAATCAGGTAATTCTAGCATGAGTTACTCAGAAGTCCATAAGCATATCCCCGCAACAATCCAGGAATTCGTGATAGAGCACCAGTATTACCAGGCATAAATATATAACCCAGCCCCAGGTTCCTGAAAAGACAGGTGGTATCCTCTATTCGGCTGAAATACCGGCTAATTCGTCGAGGATTGCTTTCAGCGCCTCTAATTCCTTGCCATAACCAGTCCAGTCCCCTTCCTTAAGGTACTGTTGAGCATTGCTGTAGTGTTTTTGGGCTTGAGAGATTAAACCGGCTACATCAGCCGTTATTTTCTCCCCGGGTTGCCCCGGTTCTACAGGTTCTTCTCCAGGCTCTGTTGGAAATGTTTCTGTCCCATATATCGCAGTAAGGCTTTCCCCTAATGTAGGCTCCATAGCTATCTGGTCTCCAGCAACTACGATAACCCGTTTCAATTCAGGGAGTCCTCCTGCCTCCGCCTGGAGAAATACCGGTTCTACAAAGAGATTGGAGGCACCCACCGGTATCATTAACAGATTTCCACGTATAACGCGAGATCCACCACGTCCCCAAAGGGCAAGTTGCTCAGTAATAACGGTATCCTGTTGAATTCGATTCTCTATCTGGCTCGGGCCATATACCAATTTATCTTTAGGAAAGATATAGGCAAGTAACTTCCCATAATTATCTCCGTCACAACGAGCAGCCAGCCACCCAACTGTATTATTCTTGTTGACCGGTGTAAATGGTAGTATGAGGAGAAACTCCTCTTTATCTTCTTCGGGCAGATGCATAATAATATAATAAGGTTGCATAATCTGTTCTGCCCCGGAATATATCTCTTTGGGAAAAGTCCACAGATCCTCTTTATTGTAGAATACCTGAGCATCTTTCATGTGGTAGTTCTGATATACCTTGGCTTGGATGGTAAACATTCCTTCGGGATAACGAATATGCTGGCGTAACTCCTCAGGCATCTGTTCTTCAGGTACAAATAGCTCAGGGAAGATAGCTTGATAGGTCTTTATCAGCGCATCATCAGGGTCTGAAATATAGAAGGTGACATCGCCTTCATAGGCATCGACGACCGCTTTAACACTATTACGAATATAATTTATTCCACCTTCAATAGGCTCAGAATAGGGATAGTTAGTGGTAGTAGTGTAGGCATCCTGTACCCAAAACAGTCGTCCCTCTATAATTACCA
>JAUVYX010000068.1 GCA_030602865.1 Dehalococcoidia bacterium
TCCAAATTATACTGTTTTGAGTTTTTTACTTCGTTCATTCTGATTTGTTTAGAGTTTAGATATTAGTATTTAGTATTTACTCCATCCTTCTTTAACTTCCTGCATCTTTTCCTCTTATCTCAATAAGATTCGCTCTTCTAAGTCATACTGTTTTGAGTTTTTTACTTCGTTCATTTGAATTTGTTTAGAGTTTAGATATTAGTATTTAGGATTTACCCTATAACCCTCCTGTATATTCGAATATCTTCACAAAAGCCTGGTTATTAGCAGTCTGTGGAGTGGCATACACCAGCTCATAATTTTGCATCTCGTCCAGTGATATCGGACTGACAAATGGATTGGGATTTCCAAGTACGTAATCTCCTGTTTCCTGGTTTTCAATATATGCTTCAGCATCTTCTTTACTGTTAAATGCCCAAGAGCCAACAACCTGTTTGAATTGCCGTCCTTGATCGCTGGTCCTTAATTCCCATGAAAGGACCACTGTCGAGTTCTCCGCCGGTACAACGGCTTTGCCATCAAAGTTATAAAGACGAGCAACAGTAGATTGATAGTAACTGGGATAAAAGAAGGAGACCTGTTGCTGTTCTCCTCCTTCTTTCGGCACATAGTACGTCCCATAATAATCGTCGGAACTTGCACCAGCATATTCCGCCATGGCATAGAATTTTGAGGTTGGCATAGGATAATCGATTATTACATATTTTGAGCCCAGATCATCCATTATCTGGTTTGCTGATTCTTCATCTTGCCCTGTCAGGAAAAGGCCTGCCTTGGCACGCTTACCCCCTCCGGGGTCGGCATTCGGTATACGACGGGAGATCTGCGTTATCCAGTAACCGTAGTCCCACCATGACATTATGCCATAGGCGGTATCAGGGTATTCAAAAGGCCTTTCATATAATTCATAATAGAAATCAGGGTCTTCAAATGGCTCCGGACTATTCTCGCCAAGCCACTCCAGTGCGTCGTGCCATGCATGATTAATAAGTGTCGGCTCCCCTGCTAAAGATTGTGTCAGCTTGACTTTCAGTTCGAGCGGATGCCCCAATACATCAACTGGATGTCCAAACAATACGGCTCCATTCTTTACACCAGGCAATCCAATGCTGGGGAAGAATATCAAGAAAAAGATGAGTATTCCCGCTATTATCACTCTGCCCCAGGTTTCTCGAGGGTTAACGGTTCTTGTCTTTCCTGTTTTCTTCTCTGTCTTTTGACTCCTTCTCCTTTCAGCCCTGGAGATGTAAACAGATTTAACAGATTTCGCAGATTCAACTGCTAGAATATGTAGTTTATTTATACCTGCCAGAATCAATATTCTCCATGATATATATCCCATAAGTAAGGCCGCATTTATAGCGAAATAATCTCCGAAACGACGTTGCCCCAATACTGCTATTAGTGTTGCTATACTCCATATCAGGAAAAGAAACCTGTCATGCATTCGCCTCCTCCAAACATCATATATGAGAAGACCAATGGCAATGAACGATATGAAGAAAGAAGTAGTGAAGTTGAACCAGGCAATATCCCATGAAAAGTCACCAAAAGGATAGAGCAACGGATGAACTTCCTGAATGGTAAGTGAAGTGCCACCAGGTGTGAAAGGACTGAATCTGGCCAGCATGGCACTCAATAACGAAGGGTTAATAATACGCAAAGAAACCAGCCCAAGTACGGCAACGCCTATCAATATGGGCAGGTAATACACATGTTTTATACCCTTCTGCAACGTAAAGCGTGAGAGCAAGTACAGCAATGGTGATGCCAGCATAGCCATTAATAGTGATATAGAGTATAGACTTGCTGAGCCAAGTCTACTCATATAAGGCAAATAGATAATAAAAGCAATCAGGAAATAAGGGATGCTCACGACGCAAAGTGTCATGTTTGATTTCCCGCTAAGATGATCCACAATGCCCTGGATAACCAGGTAGATAAATATTATAAAGATAAGCAGCAGGACACCCTTCCACGAAAGAATATGCATTCCCAGGAAGGCGCCGCCAATCAGGCTATAGACAAGTGGACGGGTAATAACTGACCAATCACGCTGGAGCACATTGGCGAAAGATATTTGTCTCTCTCTTGCACGTCTGATTGCCATGATGAAAAACAGCATGGAAACTGTGAACAGGAGACTATCGACCACGTGATGGTCGGTGAATCCCAGGAGAGAGCGATTTAAAAACTCCCCCGGTAGAACTACCAGCAATGCCGCTGCCAGCAAGCCAGCCCATTTATTGAATAGTTCTTTACCAATAAAATACACCGCTACTACTGTCAGGGTACCCAGGACTGGAGGAATATAGGCACAAATTAATGCCACTGTATGTGGAGTTGCGGAGCCAAAGCTAAATAACCAGACGATACCTGCACCAAGGAAAACGAAAAATGGTTGGGCAAGAACTGAACTGCCTCCTGGAAAGAGTTTATATGGATCAAAGGAATTTACGTGTGGAAAATTATGAACTGCATTCTCAATATGTCTTAAAAAATAATAAGGGTCTGTCCCTCTAAACCATATCTCCCCATCAACGAATATTTTTCCGTAAGGCAGCTTGATACGTATATATAGCGACAGCCCAACTATGGCAAGTAAAGCCACTACAGCTATTATTTTCTGCCACGGAAGATTTTTAATTTCTTTATTATTCATAATAACTTTCCATATCCGGTCACCTTTTCCTGCAGGCTTAATCTGTACAGTCACACTTTACATCACCCACGCTTACTAATTCAATGATTTAGCCTCGTTCAGGTGATTAATAACACTTTCTTCTTGCTCTGAACAATAATAGTTCATGGCACAACCTCAACCAACTCCACTAAATAAGCAGGCCGCCTTACATGCCTGGGCAATGGGATCGATCCTTCAAACTCTCTATATGCCTCGGGGTGTAGCGTTTTTTCAACGATAAAAAGTTTGATGTGAGAGATATCGAAGTGGCCGGCAGGTAAGTCTGGTATTGTCCAATAAACATTCATTGCACTGCCTTTATAACGTCCTCTCATGGCCCTTCTATGTGTTGTTAACCCCCTATCTGAACCAGATCGTTATTTTCCCTGTGTCTGCCACGATTATAGAATTATGCAAGAACATGACCTTCACGAGCCGAAGTATACAAAGTTACAATCTGAGCATCCCCCACGAGCCAATAGTTGTACAATAGCTGCTTTGCCCTTTACGTTGTATCTTCTCAAGTGGTGACACGCAGCATACGAAGATACAACGATGATATAATTCCAACCACAGGCAATGATTGAAGAGCTGATTCGTGAATTACTCGATTTGAGCATCCCCCACGAGTTAATAGTTGTAACAGTGGCTGCTTTGCCTATTGCTGAGCTGCGTGGGTCTTTGCCTATAGCTATCAATCAGTTTCATCTGCCTTGGTATGAAGCTTTTTTCCTTTCTGTAATTGGTAATCTGCTGCCAGTGCCAATACTTCTTTTGTTTTTAAATCCCGTGACCAAAATTATTAGCCGCGTGGAGATAGGCCGCAAAATAGTCTGCTGGGTTTTCGAACATGTCAGGAGGCAGGGAAAAACTGTAGAAAAATACGAGCGACTTGGCCTGACCTTATTTGTAGCTATTCCTCTTCCCATAACTGGTGCCTGGACCGGGTCGATAGCCGCTTTCCTGCTCGGCATGAAATTCCGGACTGCTTTTTTGTCTATCCTCGCTGGCATAATTATCGCCGGGGCAATTGTTACCAGCCTGTGCTTGCTTGGCTGGCTGGGAGCAATTATTGCCGGTGTTGGTTTATTCGTTTCTTTCGTTTTAAGATGGCGAAAATCCTAGAAATAGGTAATTTTGACACTCATCTCATCACCGAAGTATAATCCTAATGTAATACGAGTAAAACCAAAGAATAGCATTCTTAACATGGGCCGTTAGCTCAGTTGGCAGAGCACCTGACTTTTAATCAGGGTGTCGTGGGTTCGAATCCCTCACGGCCTACTCTTTAATTTGTACTACGTAATATATGGCAAATTGAGTTGCCTATAGGTTCCTATACTACAGCAAGATCGTTTTGCCGCAGGAAATTATCCACATCTTCGCGCCTGAACCTTCGATCTCGTCTTGTTCCTAACCTAAAAGAAGGGAGCAGTCCTTTGTTAGTCCAGTGTCTTACAGTGTTAGGATGGACGCGAAGGAAGTAAGCAACTTCACTGGTGGTCATAATCCTTGAATCCTGTATCCTTGTTTGCATATTACCTCCCTGTTATATCCTCTTGGTATTAGTTAACATATGCTATCGGAAGCTATATCGACTGTCTATCACCTATAAGTACTATAGCCATAAACGGTCATCCTCTTTCCTTTCTGATAGTACTAAGAATAAAAGTACTTTTGTCCGATGAGATTGGAGGATATGGCAGGTAAATTAAGGTAACTGCATTTGACAGGAATGTTGAGACTGGTACAATTGTCACAGTACTAAAAATAAATGAAATAATTGAGTGTGAATATAGCCTATAGAGATTTAGGCAAGTAAAGGAGACATAAAATGAAGAAAGTGTTTTTACCTCTAGGAGTATTGATATTGGTTATATCGCTGCTATTGGCAGCCGTGGGTCCCGTGAGCGCCGTAGGGGAGGGTCAACTAAAGATATTAAAACAAGACCAAAATGGCAGTGCCCTGGTAGGGGCGACGTTTGTAATCAGTCCTAACCCACACAACTGGACAGCACCAGACCTGACTGTGGTAGACAATGGTATTAATGATAACGATGGCGCCGATGGTGTACTACTGATAACACAGTGCATCATGGACTCAAGTCAAGAATACACGGTTACTGAGACGGTGGCTCCGCCCAGCTATACTCCCGCACCACCCCAGACCACAAAGATAACTCAAGGAGCAGAGACAGATCCGATAACACTGACCTTTATCAACACACCATCTGTAGGAGGCGCTGCACTACCTGTAAATAAGGTTGGGATTTTGATTCCCTGGGTAGGCCTTGTACTCATAGTCATCGGGGGAACAACATGGTTTACATTAAAGCGGCGAAGTACATAGCATGACAAAAGATGTGAGGATCGACTGTAAAAATCCTTGTGCTTATTTGCTTCTTATATCAGTTCGTTTTACATAGTTATCGTAATTAGCAACAGGAGAGTAGAGCTATAGACTATTTGAAGCGGCAAGGATAGAACAGGTCTGAAGGTTACGAAAGACTAATAGCTAAAAATAAAGCTAAAAGCACAGAATTTTCTAAGGAACAAATCGAAAAACCCTTAAACGGAGAAAAAAGATATGAAAACTAAATTTATTTATAGAATAGCGCTGGTACTGGCATTACTAGGGATGTTCTTTTCTTTTATCATGCCTATAGCACAAACAATGGCTGATGATACAAATGCTCAGGTTTGTCTAGAAGGTTATGCTCAAAAAAGCTATGCTGATATAACAGGCTTGTCAGGGAATTCCAACTTGTTAGCGCTATTTATCATGAACATAGATAGCGTGCCCCACGATGGATGGTGTATTGAGCCTACAAAGGGTATCACTATAGGGGATTGTTCTTTGTCTTTGCTCTCTGACGCGCCCCGGGAAACGCCATGGTGTGAGATTGGCTATTTACTAAGCAATTATACTCCAGACACAAAGGATGAAACCGCTGCTATGCAGCTAGCCATCTGGAAGTACATTGAAGGCGGCAGGGGAAGTATAAATTCTACTGACCCAGCTGCTTTGGAGACCAGAGCACTGGTAATGTATGACCAGTCATTAGGAAAAACTGTGATTGGAGCTAAT